>JAICGP010000014.1 GCA_025923055.1 Thermoleophilia bacterium | reverse complement strand
TGACCTGACCCAGCTTTGCTCCCTGTGAGGATGCCCGCTTCGAGGAGCGGGAGAGAATTCCGGAAAGGCCCATGGAGGGCTCCTGTTTCGTGCCAGGGTAGCACAATCCTTCCCGGCGACATGCTCCGCAATCCGGCTTGGCATGCGGGCTGGGGGCACTCCGCGCCCGCTGCCGCGCTAGCGCCGGAGCGCGAGCAGCGAGAGCATCTCGAAGCAGGCGTTGGCGGCCACGAAGGCGGTCACGCCGGCCGGATCGTAGGGCGGCGAGACCTCGACGCAGTCGAAGCCGCGGAAGTCGAGCCCGGCGAGCGAACGCACGTACGTGAGCGCCTCACGGCTCGACGGCCCGCCCACCTCCGGCGTCCCGGTCCCGGGGGCGAAGGCGGGGTCGACGAAGTCGACGTCGAAGGAGAGGAAGCAGGGCGCCGTGCCCACCCGGTCGCGGACGCGCTGGGAGAACGCCGCCGGCCCGAGCGCGGCGAGCTCCTCGTAGGTGAGCGCGTCGATCCCGAAGTCGGCCGGCAGGCGGGCGTCGCCCGCCTCGGTGAGCGAGCCGCGCAGGCCGGCCTGCACCGACCGCCCGGCGTCGATCAGGCCCTCTTCGAGCGCCCGCCGCACGACGCTGCCGTGGAACAGCCTCTGGCCGAAGTACTCGTCCCAGAGGTCGTGATGAGAGTCCAGCTGGACGAGGGCCAGGGGCCCGTGGACGGCGGCCAGCGCACGCAGCTCGGCGAGCAGCACGGTGTGGTCGCCGCCGAGGCAGAGCGTCGTGACTCCGGCGCCCGCCACCTCGGCGAGGGCCGCAGCCGAGCGCGCGAGCGAGTCCTCCGTCGAGCCCGGAACGGTCGGGACGTCCCCGTAGTCGACGAGCGAGAGCTTGTCGACGACATCCACGCCGAGGAGCGGGTTGTAGTTGCGCAGCATCACCGACGCGCTGCGGATGGCCTCCGGGCCGAAGCGGGCGCCGGTCCGGTAGACGACCGCCCCGTCGGTCGGGATGCCGACGATCGCCACGTCGACGCCCTCCAGGTCGCGGACGTGCGGGAGCCGCATGAACGTCCTCGGGCCGGAGAACCGCGGCGTCTCGAAGGCGTCCGGAGGCCCGTAGCGCGGCATCGGGCCGCGATTATAGGGATGGAAATCCGCCGGCCCGGGGCCTCACCTCTCTCCTGCAGCGAGCGTCGAGCGGCACCCTTCGAGGGCCGCGACCGCACCGTCCATGCGCCGATCGGGAGCGACCGCTCGCCCGTCCGCGTCCCCGTCGCCGGCCCCTTCGCGCTCGACGGCGAGCCAGGCCTCGCCTTCTCTCAGGAGCTGGCGCACCTCCGCGAGCAGCTCGGCGGCCGGTGCGTCGCCGCCCCGCAGCGACTCGATCCGCTCGAGCCTCCGTATGACCCTGCGTGCTTCTTCCACGCTTCCGAGGCTAGTCCCCGGATGCGCGCGTGTGTGTGTCGTTCTGTGCCGGCTCCTGCGTGCCGGCGTGCCGGCATTCGCGCCGGTAGACGACCGCGAGAGCCGCGATGCCCGCGAGGCCGATTCCGAGGGTGACCCAGCTCCACTGGAACACCGGGAGCAGGGCTCCCAGGATCATGCCGAAGACGAGGAGCCGGCAGCGCCGGCGGCGGAGGAGCTCCCCCCTGCTCGGGATCATCCCGCCGCGAGCACGCGCGCGGCCGAGCTCACCTGCGGCCGGGGACGCAGGCCGAGGAGGGCTTCGTCGAGCGCCCAGACGAGGCGCTCCCGCGAGCCTTCGAGCAGCGTCTCGACGAGCGTCCGCCGCACGGCGTCCTCGGCGCGAGCACCCGGCCCGTCGCCGTCGAGGAGCGCCCGCAGGGAGACGAGGAGCTCCTCGCGCTCACGTGCCGTCTCGCCGAGGAGCACGGCGGCGCGCATCGCCGCCGCCCACGGGCCCTCGTCGGAGCCGAGAAGCGCCTCGAGAGCCTCGCGCAGCTCGTCCGAGCGGTGGGCGCCCGCGTGGAAGAGGGCGAGCTCCCAGCGGTCGAGCGCCTCCAGCAGGTCGTCGGGCGCGTCCGCGAGCCGGGTCTGCAGCTGGACGACGAGCGGCGCGCGGAAGGGGTCGAGGCGCGTCGGCTCGTTGGGCGGGAGCTGCGCCGCCGTCGCCGGCATGGGCCGCACGCCGTAGGGACGCCAGTCGAGGCGCTCGAAGACGACGGGGCCGGCTGCGATGCCTCCCGGCGTCCCCAGCCGCAGCGCGCTCACGGCGCGGGCGAACTCGGCCGGGGCGTCGGGCACCCGGCACGCCTGCGCGTCGAGATCGTCCTCGAGCTCGAGGACGAGCGTCCGGTCGACCTCGCGGCCCCAGTCGCGCGGGAGCAGCCGGCCCGCGTCCGGCCAGGAAGCGGTCAGCTCGCCGGCCACCGCGGGCCGGACGCGGACACCGCGCCCGAGCTCGACCGTGCCGCCGGCCGTCAGGCCGACGAGCGGAGCGATCGCCGTGTACGCGCGCCGGTCGCCGTAGAGCGACCGCTCGAGCTCGGCGTACGCCTGCTCGAAGGCCGCGTCGTCCCAGTCGAAGCCCGCGCAGGCCTCCGCCGTCCGCACGACGAGGGGCAGGAGGATCGTCCGCCGCAGCGCTTCGTCCTCCCCCACCCGCTCGTCCTCGTGCGCGCTCGCGAAGATGCCGGCAGCGGGCTCGTCCTTCAGCGCGACGAGGGCGTCGCGCGCGTCGTCCCGAGCGGTGAGGCGCCTCGCGCGCTCCTCGACGAACGAGCCGACGAGCGGCCGGTACTCGTAGAGGGTCGGGCGGTTCGGCCCTCCGTGCTCCTCGAGGGCGACCGGGATGTCGGCGCCGCGCTCGAGCTCGAGCCCCAGGTCGAAGAACGACCCGAGGCAGAAGGCGCGGAGCGCGGTGAAGAGCTCCGGCGAGCGCGGAGCGCGCGCCGGGCCCCCGCCCGGGGGCCGCTGGTCGAAGGGCAGGTCGGGCACGCGGAACGGTTACGCCCCGGGAGGCGCCGTTCCTGCCTGGCAGCCCGGGCACCAGTACGCCGCGCGGACTGCGTCACCCTGCGGGCGCGAGCGCACGGTCGTCCCGCAGCGGAGACACGGCCGGCCGGCGCGACGGTAGACGCGGCGCGGTCCACGAGGCCCCTGCATGAGGGTCGCGGCGGCGACGAGGACCCGGCGCAGGTCCTCGTCCGAGAGCTCCGCGAGGGGCCGCCACGGGGAGATGCCGGCCTCGAAGAGCGCCTCGGCCTTCCACATGTTCCCGATCCCCGCGACGAGCCGCTGATCGAGGAGCGCGTCCCCGACCTCGCGCCGCTGCTCGACTCCGCGGAGGCGTGCGAGCATCGCGTCGACGTCGGTCGGCTCGCTCATGACGTCGGGGCCGAGCCGGGTGACGGCCGGCGAGCGGCCTCGCGTCAGCTCGAGCACCGGCCCGTTCCAGAGGACCGCCTGGCGCTCGCGGCCGCGGAGGACGAGCCACGGCGTGCCGAAGGGCTCCGCGCCGGCGGGCTGCACGCGCCAGCGCCCGTGCATGCGCAGGTGGCTGCGGAGGACGAGCCCGCCCTCGAAGCCGAGCACGAGGTTCTTCCCCACCGCCGCCACGCTCTCGAGCCGGCGCCCGTCCAGGCGTTCCGCGAGGCGCAGGACGGCAGCGCGCGGATGCGGCGTCTCGACGGCGACGACCTCGCCCTCCAGCACGCGGACCCGCTCGGCGGCACGGTGGAGCGCGTCACCCTCGGGCATCAGGCCCTCCTACACTCTCGGGGGTGATCGGCGCGCACACGCTGCAGGTGGCGGGCGGCCTCTTCATGCTCCTGCTGACGCCCGCCGTGCACGAGCTTCACTCGTGGGCGGCGTACCCGTGGGGCATCTTCTGGGCGATCGCGACGATCGTGGGCATCGTCGCCTACCGAGAGCCCTACTGACGTCACGCCCGCAGCACGGCGCGACGCGGGCCCGCGAGGAACCCCACCTCGATGAGGAGCGGCATGACCTCGGTCTCGCCGACCGGACTTCCGTCGAAGCGCTCCACCGCGAGCCGCTTCCACCCGCTGCTGCGGGCGTGCGCGACGAGGGCCGAGAGCGCCGTCCTCAGCCAGCCGTCCTCGGGCTCTCGTAGCGGCACGAGCGACCGGCCGCCGCGCTCCACGAAGAGCGCCGCCTCGCCGCCGAGCAGGACGACCTGCGCGCCGGCGACCCGCGCCGCCCGCGCGCCCGCCCGCTTCGGCCAGGGGAGCGCGGCGCCGTAGGGCTGGGCCGGGTCGGCCGCTGCGATGACGAGAGCGGACTCCTCCTCCGCGCGGTCGCGGAGGCGCTCGACCGCGCCGGGGAGGGCGAATTGAGCCCCGCCGAGCCCCTCGACGAAGTAGCCGCGGCGGCAGACCCCGAGCGTCTCGAGCTTCCGCAGCTCCCGGTACGCGGGCGCGTAGCCGCCCGGGATCCCTTCGGCGCGGACACCGTCCCGCGTGACGATCCCCTGCCGCTCGAGCAGGAGCTCGGCGAGCGCGCGGGGGTCGGGCTCGCCGGGGAAGAGCCCCGCTGTCGACGACCAGCGGCCCTGCGTGGCGGTGATCGAGTCCGCCCGGGCGCGGGAGAAGCGGCGCGGGCGCCTCTCGGCGCGCGGCGCATGGAAGCGCCGGGTGGCGCGGAGCGGCTGCCAGGCGTCGTTCGTCGCCTCGCCGGCCCAGACGAGGTCCCAGAGGGCGGGCAGCGCCGACTCCCCGTCGAGACCCGTCTCGCGAAGCAGGTCGAACCAGAAGAGCGCCCCGGACGCGAGCGCTGAGCGGATGCGCTCGTGGGCCTCGCCCTCGGGCTGGGGCAGGGCACCCGGACGGCCGAGGGCCGGCGCGTCCTCGCGGAAGTAGAGGGCAACGCGCTCGAGGCCCGCGCCGACCCACACGACCTCGCCCGACGCGGTCAGCTGGTCGAGCGAGGCGGGCTGGTAGCCCGGCACGCGGCGGGGCAAGACGTCGGTCTCCCAGAGGGACACCGGCAAGGACAGGCCCTGGAGCGGCACGAGCGCCTCGCGCAGCGACGCCCGGCGGTCGACTCCCTGCCAGGCCGGCAGGAACCGTCCCAGCGCCCCCGCCTCGACGGGCTCGACCTCCTTGCGGAGCCGGGCGAGGCTGGCCCGCCGCAGCCGGCGGAGCACGTCGGGGTCGCACCATTCGCGCTCGCTGCCACCGGGCCGCAGCTCGCCGCGCACGAGGTCGAGGCTGCCGAGGACCGCTAGGGCCCGCTCCGGCTCGAGGCCGAACCGGCGCGCGGCCTCCTCCGTGGTGAACGGCCCCCGGCCCCGGGCCCAGCGGCGCACGATCCAGCCGAGCGGGTCGTCGCCGCCCTCGAGGTAGGCGTCCGGGAGGCCGGCGGGAGGCATGGCGCCGAGCGCGTCGCGGTAGCGGCCGGCGTCCTCGGCGGCGATCAGCCGCTCCTCCGCCGCGACGCGGACGCGCACCGCGCGCCGCTCGTCCTCGAGGGTTGCCGCCAGGCCCGTATCCACGTCGCTTGGATCGAGATCGCCGCGCCGCAGGAGGAGGTCGTGGAGCTGGTCGGCGGTCGCGGCCTCGCCCCGGAGCTGCGCCTCGACCTCGTCGAGAGCGGCCGGGTCGATGAGGTCGCGGAGCTCCTCCTGGCCGAGCAGCTCCTTGAGCAGGTCGCGGTCGAGCGCGAGCGCCTGCGCGCGCCGCTCGGCGAGCGGCGTGTCGTCCTCGTACATGTACGTGGCGACGTAGTCGAAGAGCAGCGACGAGGCGAAGGGCGAGGCGCCGGGCGTCTCGACCTCGACGACGTCGATCCGCCGCTGCCGTAGAGCCGTCAGGAGCGAGCGGAGAGCGGGCAGGTCGAAGACGTCCTGGAGGCACTCGCGGTAGGTCTCGAGGACGACCGGGAAGTCGGGGTAGCGTCGCGCCACCTGGAGGAGCCCCTGCGCCTTGAGGCGCTGCTGCCAGAGCGGCGTCCGCTGCCCCGGCCGGCGGCGCGGGATGAGGAGCGCGCGGGCGGCGTTCTCGCGGAAGCGGGCGCCGAAGAGCGCCGTCCCGCCGAGCTCCGCGACGACGAGGTCGTCGAGCGCCTCGGGCGCGACGAGCAGCTCGTCGAGCGCGGGCGGCGCGTCGGCGTCGGGGAAGTGGAAGGCGACGCCGTCGTCGGACCAGAGCGAGTTGACCTCCATGCCGAGGGACTCGCGCATCCGAGCGGCGAGCGCGAGCGCCCAGGGGGCGTGCACGCGCGCGCCGAACGGCGTCAGCAGGCAGACGCGCCAGTCGCCGATCTCGTCCCGGAAGCGCTCGACGACGACCGTGCGGTCCGACGGCAGGGCGCCGGTGGCCTGCTCCTGCTCCCGCAGGAACGTGAGGAGGTTCTCGGCGGCGCGCTCGTCGAGGTCGTGCTCGCCTGTCAGGCGCGTGCGGGCCCGCTCGTCGTCGAGGGCGACCAGCTCGCGCGCAGCACGTCCGATCGCCTCGCCCAGCTCGTACGGACGCCCGACGCCCTCGCCCTTCCAGAAGGGGACGAGCCCGGGGATGCCGGGCGCCGGGGAGACGAGCACGCGGTCGCGGGTGATCTCCTCGATCCGCCACGTCGAGGCGCCGAGCAGGAACGTCTGGCCCGCCCGCGCCTCGTAGACCATCTCCTCGTCGAGCTCGCCGACCCGACCGCCGCCGTCGACGAGGTAGACGCCGAAGAGGCCGCGGTCGGGGATCGTGCCGGCGTTCGTGACGGCGAGGCGCGCGGCGCCCTCCCGGCCGCGGAGGAGGCCCGCCGTCCGGTCCCACGTGATCCTGGGACGGAGCTCCGCGAACTCCTCGGAGGGGTAGCGGCCGGCGAGCATGTCGAGGACGTTCTCGAGCTGCCGGCGCTCGAGGTCGCGGAAGGGCCACGCGCGGCGCACGACCTCGTGCAGCTCGTCGACGGCGATCTCCTCCTGCGCGCAGATCGCCACGACCTGCTGGGCGAGGACGTCGAGCGGGTTCCGCGGGATGCGCGTCTCCTCGATGAGCCCGTCCTTCATGCGCCGGACGACGACGGCGCTCTCGAGCAGGTCGGCGCGGAACTTGGGGAAGACGCGACCCTTGGAGGGCTCGTCGAGCCGGTGCCCGGCGCGGCCGACCCGTTGGAGGCCGCGCGCCACCGACTTGGGCGACTCGACCTGCACGACGAGGTCGACCGCGCCCATGTCGATGCCGAGCTCGAGCGAGGAGGTCGCGACGAGGCAGGGGATGGAGCCCTTCTTGAGCAGCTCCTCGACCTCGATCCGCTGCTCGCGCGCGAGCGAGCCGTGGTGGGCGCGGGCGATCTCCCGCTCGGCCAGCTCGTTGAGGCGCAGCGCGAGCCGCTCCGCGAGCCGCCGGTTGTTGACGAAGACGATGGTGGAGCGGTGCTCCTGCACGAGCTCGAGGAGCGCCGGGTAGATGGACGGCCAGATCGAGCCTCCCTCGCCCGGCTCGCGCATGTCCTCGAGGGGCACGACGACGCGGAGGTCCAGCTCCTTGCGGCTGCCGGCGTCGACGAGCTCGATGGGCCGCCCGCCCGCGACGAAGCGCCCGATCTCCTCGAGGGGCCGCTGGGTCGCCGAGAGGCCGATCCGCTGCACCGGCTCGCCGGTGGTCAGCCGCTCGAGCCGCTCGAGGCTGAGGACGAGGTGGGCACCCCGCTTCGAGCCGGCCACGGCGTGCACCTCGTCGACGACGACGACGCGGACGCTCCGCAGCGTCTCGCGGGCGCGAGAGGTGAGCATGAGGAAGAGCGACTCCGGCGTCGTGATCAGGATGTCGGGCGGGCTCCTGAGCATGGCCGCGCGCTCCTTCGGCGGCGTGTCGCCGGTGCGGACGGCGACCGAGAGCTCCGAGCCGATCCCCGCGAGCGGCCCGCGCAGGTTGCGCTCGACGTCGTAGTTCAGCGCCTTCAGCGGGCTGACGTAGAGCACCTGCGTGCCCTCGCCGGGGCGGGCGCGGTCGAGGGCCCAGAGGAACGCCGCGAGCGTCTTCCCGGAGCCCGTCGGCGCCTGGATGAGCACGTGGCTCCCGGAGGCGATCGCCGGCCAGCCGCGCTCCTGCGCCGGCGTGGGCGCGTCGAACGTCCGCTCGAACCACTCGCGGACGACGGGACTGAAGGGCGCGAGGGCGCTCACCGCTCCAGGGTACTCACTACGAGGAGGTCTAGAATCGCGGCATGGCCGTGACGCGCCCGACGCACCTCCACTTCACCGGCGACGACGAGGCCGACCGGCTGCTCGCCGAGGAGCCGCTCGCCCTACTGATCGGCTTCGTCCTCGACCAGCAGGTGACCGTGCAGAAGGCGTTCTCGGGCCCGCTCGAGCTGCGACGCCGGCTCGGCACCCTCGACGCCGCGGCGATCGCGCGGACGGATCCGGCCGAGCTCGAGGAGGCGTTCCGGACGCGACCCGCGATCCACCGGTTCCCCGGGAACATGGCGCGGCGGGTGCAGGAGCTCTGTGCCGTCGTCGCCGAGGACTACGACGGTCGCGCCGAGCGGGTGTGGCTCGAGGCCGAGGACGGCAAGGACCTCGAGCGGCGGCTCCTCGACCTGCCCGGGATCGGCCCCATGAAGGCGCGCTCGCTGATCGCTATCGTCGGCAAGCGTTTCGGCGTCCGCCCGCCCGGCTGGGAGGACGTCGCCCCGACGCACCCGACGCTCGGAGACGTCGACTCCTACGAGGCGCTGGAGGCCTACCAGGAGAAGAAGCGCGCCTACAAGGCGTCCCTCAGGGCCGCGCGCGCCGCCAGGTAGCCGCACATCCCGTGGACGCCGCCGCCGGGCGGCGTCGAGGCCGAGCAGAGGTAGAGCCCCGGCACGGGGGTCCGGTACGGGACCGGGCGGAGCACCGGGCGCGCGAGCAGACCGCGCAGGTCGGCCGCCCCGCCGTTCAGGTCGCCGCCGACGAGATTGGAGTTGCGCTGCGCGAGCTCCGCCGGCCCGAGCGCGCTCCTCGCCAGGACCCGCTCGCCGAAGCCGGGTGCGAACCGCTCGATCTGCGCCTCGATGCGGGCGGTCATGTCCTCCCGCGATCCGTTCGGCACGTGGCAGTACGCCCAGACGGTGTGGCGGCCTTCCGGCGCCCGCGTCCGGTCGAAGAGGGTGTGCTGGGCGACGAGCACGAAGGGGCGCTCCGCGTGCCGTCCCTCCCAGGGCGCCCGCTCCGACGCGGCGATCTCCTCGAGCGTGCCGCCGAGGTGCACGGTCGCGGCCCGGGCGCACTCGGCGGCGCTCCACGGAATCGGCCCGTCGAGCGCGTAGTCGAGCTTGAAGGCGCCGGGGCCGTAGCGGAAGCGCCGCAGCGAGGAGGCATACCCCGAGGGCAGCCGGTCGCCCGCCAGGCGGAGGAGCGCGCGCGGGCCGACGTCGCAGAGAACGAGTCGCGCGCGTCCGAGCTCGGCGAGCGACTCGACCGGCGCCCCCGTCTCGAGAGAGCCGCCCAGCCGCCGCAGCTCGCCGACGAGCGCCGCGGCGATCGCGCCCGCGCCGCCGCGCGGAAACGGCCAGCCGACCCGGTGGCCGAGCACCATGAGAACGAGCCCGAAGCCCGCGGACGGCCTCCGCTCGAGCGGCAGCATCGAGTGGGCGGCGCAGCCGGCGAGGAGCGCACGCGCGCGCTCGCCGCGAAAGACGCTCTCCGCGAGGCCCGCAGCCGTCCGCAGCGCCGAGAGGCCGAAGCGCGCCAGCGCGAGCGGTCGGCGGGGGACGCGCAGGAGCGGCGCGAGCGCCGCCTCCTCGATGGCGCTCCAGTCGCGGACGAGGGGCACGAGCAGCCGCTCGTAGGCGTGCCCGTCCTCCCCGAGCCCGGCTGCGGTCGCCGTCACCGAGCGCTCCAGCACGACCGCCGAGCCGTCGTCCAGGGGATGGGCGAGCGGCGCCGGTGGATGGACGAGCTCGAGCCCGTGCGCCGCGAGCGGGAGCGAGCGAAAGAACGGCGAGCCGGGGACGAACGGGTGGATCGCCGAGCACAGGTCGTGGACGAAGCCCGGGAGCGTCAGCTCGCCCGAGCGGACGCCGCCGCCCGGCTCCTCGGCGGCCTCGAGGACCTGGACCTCGAGACCCTCGCGCGCGAGCGTGATCGCGGCGGCGAGCCCGTTGGGGCCCGAGCCGACGACGATCGCATCGGGTCTCAGGCGACCCCGGCGAGCGCCGAGGTGCGCGCCTCGCGCACCATCTCGCGCGCGATCACGAGGCGCTGGATCTCCTGGGTGCCCTCGTAGATCTGGGTGATCTTGGCGTCGCGCATCATGCGTTCTACCGGGTACTCCTTCATGTACCCGTAGCCCCCGAGGATCTGAACCGCCTCCGTCGTGACGTCCATGGCCGTGTCTCCGCAGAAGAGCTTCGCCATCGCGGAGAGCTTCGTCAGCGGCTCGACTCCCTCGTCGATCGCCATCCCGACCTTGTAGAGGAGACCGCGCGCCGCCTCGCAGCGGGTCTCCATGTCGGCGAGCTTCGCGGCGATGAGCTGGTGCTCGGCGATCGGCTTCCCCATCGTCTCGCGGCTCTTCGCGTACTCGAGCGCGTAGTCGGTGGCGCCCTGCGCGATGCCGAGCGCCTGCGCGGCGATGCCGGGCCGGGAGCGGTCGAGCACGCGCATCGCGACTTTGAAGCCGTCGCCCTCGTCGCCGAGCCGGTTCTCGGCCGGGATGCGGCACTCGTTGAAGAAGACCTCGCCCGTCGTCGAGCCCTTGATGCCCATCTTCGGCTCGATGCGGCCGACCTCGAAGCCGGGCGCGTCCGCCTCGACGACGAACGCGGAGATGCCTGCGTGACCCCCGTTCGGGTCGGTCTTGGCGAAGACGACGTAGAGACCTGCCACGCCGGCGTTCGTGATGAACCGCTTCGAGCCGTCGAGGAGGTACTCCTCGCCGTCGCGCCGCGCCTCCGTCCGCATGGCCGCCGAGTCGGAGCCGGAGCCCGGCTCGGTGAGCGCGTAGGCGGGCAGCCACTCACCGCTCGCGAGCCGCGGCAGCCAGCGCTCCTTCTGCTCGTCCGAGCCGTCGTTCTTGATCGCGAGGGCCCCGAGCTCCTGCAGCGCGAGGATGAGACCGGTCGTCGCGCAGACCTTGGAGATCTCCTCGATCGCGACCAGCACCATGAGCGCGCCGGTTCCCGTGCCGCCGAAGCGCTCCTCGAACGGAAGGCCCAGGATCTCGTGCTCGCGGAAGAGCTCGACCATGTCCCACGGGAACTCGCCCTGCTCGTCGATCTCGGCGGCGCGGGGGGCGATCCGTTCCCGCGCGAGCGTCCGGATCAGGTCGCGGATCTCGCGCTGCTCGTCGCTGAGCGGCTCGTAGGCCACGGCCGGATTCTAGGAGCGCTCGTCATCCTCCGGCGCTCTCGGCGCATTCGGACACACACGCGCGCGGAATTCACGAGTAGCCTCGAAGGCGGGTGGTGGGACGGGGTGCCCCATGAGAGATAGACGCGAGCGGTCGCTACTCGCTCCAGTCCAGATCGCGAACGGCCAGCGGAACGCGCACGACGAGGTCGTCCGGACGCTCCGACGGGAACAGGTACACGCTCTCGCGGGTCGCGAGCGCCGTCCACGTCTCGTCGGAGGACCAGGCGATCGCGTGCGGCGCGGGAACCTGCGGGAGGAGAACGGGATCCCCGCTCGCCCGCAGGACTTCGAGCCCCGGCTCCGCCGGGCCGAGAACGGCAACGTACGTGCCTCGCGGGCTGGGGCGAAGCCGGTCCTTCTCGCGCACGAGCGTGCTCGCAACGCCCGTCAGCCGCCGGTCCTCGAAGAGCACCACGACCCTCTCTCGAGGAGCGCCGGTCGCCTCGGCGACGACCGCGTACCGATCCCCGCCCAACGACACGGCCTGACGTGCTCTGTAGCCGCGACCGATCGCGCGGCCGTCGCGCTCGAGCGCCCGGGCGAGATCCGTCTTCGAGAGAACGGTCTGGACGGCGCCGTAGCCCAGCCCGGACCAGATCACATCTCCGCCGACGGCGCCGAGGCCGCCGGATCGTGTGTAGGGGCTGCACATCTGGAACAAGGGCGCGCGCCGCTCCTCGAGCTCGGGTAGCGAGAGCGCGTGCAGCCGGCAGTCCTCGTCCGAGAACGTGAGCACCCCGGTGACGCCGGCCTCGCGAAGCTGGGCGATCGCGAGCTCGGGCTGGCGGGCGAGCAACGGCGCCGTGGTCGTGCGCACGACCGCCGGCCGTGGAGACTCCTCGTCGCCGACGAGCGCGTCGAGCGTCGCGGCGAGCCCGAGCCCGCCGAGAGCGACCACGACCAGCCATGTTCCGACGCGTCGCACGGCGCTCACCCATTCCTAGCAGCGATCCTGACGTGGAGGTGGTTGTCGTGGCCGGCGAGCACCTGCACGACGTCCTCCGGCCCGCGGAGGCGGACGCTCGGGCCGACGAAGACCCGCTGGGCGCCCGCGCGCACGAAGCGATCGACGAGGTCCTGCGCGAGCCGGCGATCGACCTGGCTCGGCCTCTTCGGCGGGCGCTCGCGCCGGTCGTGCCGCGGGTAGTAGACGTCCACGTCGAGCCCGTTCTGGTGGGAGACGTGCCTCGGGCCGAACGGTCCACCGCGCGGGCGGCTGAAGTCGCCGATGCCGACTCGGGGCGCCCCCGGGTGCGCGCGCGCGTGCGCGCGGACGACACGGAGGACGATGCGCACGAGCGTGTCCGTCCCGTGCCGGCGCCAGGCGCGGTTCGGTCGCCGGTGCAGGAGCGGGTCCCACGTGAAGAAGAGCGGCGCCTCGGCCGGCAGCTGCACGCCGCGCACGAGCCGGCCGCCCGAGGGCGAGCCGACCGCGCGCGAGTCGCGCCAACTGATCTCGGGTCGGGGCGGCTCGGCCTCCGCGAAGCGAGGCGGAGCGACACCGCCGTCGCCCGCGTCCAAGTAGGCATCCGCAGGCTGGACGGCCGCGAGGACGAGCACGACGATGCCGAGGGCGATCCGCAACTGCTCCACAGGTACTCTGCCGAGCGGAGGACGGGTCCGGGACCGGCTTCCGCCCCATTGCTCGTAGTCCGACCATGATCCCCGAAGCGCTCGCCGCCGGACTGCTCTTCACGGCCGCGTCCGACGCGGCGTCCGACGAGCAGCGCCTCGTCCTCGGCCGCTCGCACGAGGGCCGGGCGATCATCGCTCACCGCCTCGGCGACTTCGACAGCCCCCGGAAGGTGCTCGCCGTCGGCTGCATCCACGGGAACGAGTGCCAGGGCGCGCGGATCACCCGCCGCCTCGCTCGCGGCGTGCCGCCTTCAGGCCTCGACCTCTGGGTCGTCCACCAGCTCAATCCCGACGGTCGTCGTCTCGGCGTCCGCCAGAACGCGCGCGGCGTCGACCTCAACCGCAACTTCGGCTCGCAGTGGATCCCGATCGGCTCGCGGTGGGATCCGACCTACTCGGGGCCGCGGCCGTGGTCCGAGCGGGAGACGCGGCTGGCCCGCGAGCTCGTCTTCCGCGTCCGGCCGGACGTGACGATCTGGTACCACCAGCCGCAGGCAGTCGTCCGGGCTTGGGGAGGCAGCCGGCGCATCGCCCGTCGCTACGCCCGGCGCGCCGGCGAGCCGTACCGGTCTCTGCCCTGGCCGAACGGCACGGCGCCGAACTGGCAGAACCACAGATTCCGACGCGCGACCTCGTTCGTGGTCGAGCTCCCCGCCGGCAGGCTCTCGGACGCGCGCGCCGCCCGCCATGCGCGGGCCGTCCGGCGGCTCCTGACGCGGTAGCCGTCAGGCCTGCGTCGACTGGACCGTCGAGGGCTCCGCCAGGAAGCGCGTCAGGCGCTCCGCTTCCTCCTCGTCCAGAGAGATCGCCGCCTCCGCGCGCGGGGCAGGACCGTCGCTCCAGACGCTGAGGCGGACGTGCAGAACCGCCTCCCCGCCGAGGTAGCGCGACACGCGCAGAGCCTTCCCCTGGTCGCTCTCGACCAGCGGGTGCGGGTGGAAGAACTCGACCAGCTTCAGCCGCTGCGGGGCGCCGCACCACGGGCAGAACCGGAACCGGGCGTCGACGTCGCCGGAGCAGCCCCCGCAGGTACGCATGCCGTGCACAAGCGTACGACGTCGGCGGGACCCCGGCAAGGCGGCGTGCCGTATCCCTCTGCATGGACCTGCTCCGGACGCACGCTCGTATAGTCGGCGCGCCATGGCGGGCGACGGCCGCGACGAGCGAGCCTGGGTGCGGGGCGCCCAGGCCGGGTCGGCCTCCGACCTCGAGGCCCTCTTCCGCGCGCACTGGGCGCGGGCGTACCGGGCGGCCTACCTCGTCGTCCACGACGCCGCGGGAGCCGAGGACGTCGCCCAGGAGGCCTTCCTGGCGGCCGTGCGCGCCCTCGACCGCTTCGACGGCCGCCGCCCGTTCGGCCCCTGGCTCCACCGGATCGTCGTCAACCGCGCCATCGACTGGGCACGCGCGCGGGCGCTGCGCCGCGAGGTGCTCGCCGAGGCAGCCGTCTCCGCCGTGCCGGCGCCCGACGACCCGCCCGACGCCGCCGCCCCGTCGGCCGGCATCCTCGAGGCCCTCGCCTCGCTCTCCCCGGAGCACCGCGCCGTGATCGTCCTCCGTTACTTCCTCGAGCACACGCCCGGCGAGATCGCGCGCATGCTCGAGCTGCCGCGCGGGACGGTGAACTCGCGCCTGCGGCGCGGCCTGGACGCGCTCGCGGACGTCGTCGAGCAGG
Organism: Thermoleophilia bacterium; assembly: GCA_025923055.1. GTDB lineage: Bacteria > Actinomycetota > Thermoleophilia > Gaiellales > Gaiellaceae > JAIBJN01. The sequence continues at coordinate 7,747 of JAICGP010000014.1, read as the reverse complement.
ACGGTGAAGGATGACGGACCTCCGGACGGAGCTCGAGTTCGCACCCCTTCCCGGCGAGATCGAGGCGCAGCAGCGAGCCTGGCGCGTCGTCGAGGCCGCCTACCGGGAACGGGAGCAACTGCCGCGGCGCCGGCGTTCGCTGCGGCCGGTCCTCGCCTTCGCCGTCGCCGCGGCCGTCGCGGCGGCGGCGCTCTCACCGCCCGGCCGGAGCGTTGGCGGCTGGATCCAGGACCGTGTCGCCGGCGAGCCGGACGCCGAGCCCGCGCTCGTCCGCCTCCCGGCGCCCGGGATGCTCCTCGTCGCCGCCGAGCGCGGCCCGTGGATCATCCGTTCGGACGGCTCGAAGCGGTACCTGGGCGATTACGAGGACGCGTCGTTCTCGCCGCAGGGCCGCTTCGTCGTCGGCACGGCGGGGCGCCGCGTCACGGCGCTCGAGCCCGACGGCGACCCGCGCTGGTCGCTCGCGCGCCCCGGCCCGGTGGCCGATGCCCGCTGGGCTCCGAGCCCCGGCTTCCGCGTCGCCTACCGGGAGGGGGACACCCTCCGAGTCGTCGCGGGAGACGGCACGGGCGACCACCTGCTCGCACGCGGTGTCGCGCCCGTCGCGCCGGCGTGGTTGCCGCGGGAGGGCCGCACGGTGCTCGCGTACGCGCGCGCCGACGGCACGGTCGTCGCCGTCGACGTCGATTCCGGGGCGAGGCTCCTGCGAACGCCTCGCGCGCGGCGCGTCAGGGAGGTCTTCTGGACGCACGAGGGGCTCGTCGCGGTGCGGACGCAGCGTGAGCTTCGGCTGCACGATCGGCGCGGCCGGCTCTTGCGAGCGCCGGCGGCCGCCGTGCGCCGCGAACTGGTCGCCGCCGTCCCACTGCCCGGCGCCTGGATCATGTACGCGGAATACGACCGGCGCACGAACGAGACGCAGCTCGTACGCGAAGCGTGCTTCGGCCGCGGTCCGTGCATCGCGATCGGCCCGAGCCGGTTCTTCCGAGGCGCGGGCCGCCTTCGCGACCTGACGCTCTCCCCGGACCGCCGCTGGGTCGTCGCGGGTTGGCCGGACGCCGACCAGCTCCTCTTCCTCCGCCTCCCTTCCGTCGGCAAGGTCGTGGCGACGGAGGACGTCCGCCGGGAGTTCGACCCCGGGGGAAGCGGCGGCGGCGCCTTTCCGCGCCTCGCCGGGTGGTGCTGCGCCCGGGCTTCCGGCTAGTAGCGGTAGTCGCCGTCGTCCTCGGTGGTGGTCTCGTCGGTGGTCGTACCGCCACCGCCGCCGCCGCCGACCGTCAGGGTGCCCTCCATCCCGCGCTCGCGGTGGTCGCCCACCGGGCATGTGAGCTCGTACTCGCCGGGCTCGGACAGGTCGACCTCGAGCTCGGCCGTGTCGCCCGGCTGCAGCTCGTCGGTCTCGAACTCGCCGCCCGGGCCGTCGACCTTGAGCGCGTGCACGCTCTCGCCGTCGTTCACGACGGTCAGGGTGTAGCTGCCCGGATCGACCGAGAGCGAGGCCGGCTCGAGCGCGAAGTCCGTGAGCACGATCTCGACTGCGGCGCCGCCCCCGCCGGCGGACGCCGCCTCTTCCGGCTCCGAGTCGCTGCCGCACGCCGCCAGCGCGAGCGACGCGAGCCCGAGGGTGACCATCCGCCGCATCGCCCGACAATACGAGCCCGGACGGCGGGCGGTTTCGCGGCGCTACCGTCCGCCCCGTGCGCATCTTCACGATCGGGCACGGGACGCGGCCGATCGCCGAGCTCGTCGAGACGCTGCGGCTCGCCGGCGCCGAGACGCTCGTCGACGTCCGTCGCTTCCCCCGCTCGAGGAGGAACCCGCAGTTCGACCGGGACGCCCTCGCCGAGGGCGTCGCGGCGGAGAGGATCCGCTACCGCCACGAGGTCGAGCTGGGCGGACGCCGCAGCGGCGAGCCCGGCGAGGAGCGCTTCTCCTGCGTCCGCGAGGCGGCGTTCCGCAGCTACGCGGCGCGCATGGGGACCGAAGCGTGGCAGGCGGCCCTCGCCGGGGCGCTGGCCGAGCCGGCGCCCTGCTTCCTCTGCGCGGAGACGCTCTGGTGGCGCTGCCATCGCCGCTTCATCGCCGAGCTCCTCGCCGCCCGCGGGCACGAGGTCCTCCACCTGCTCCGGCCGGGAGAGACGCAGCCGCACCGGGCGCTCGAGGAGGCGGAGGCCCGGAGCGGGAAGCTCTATCTTTGCGGCGAGCTCGTCGCATGATCCTCGAGAACGGCGTCATCCGCACGCTCGAGCCGTCCCTGCCGCGGGCGGCTGCGCTCGCGCTCGCCGGCGACCGGATCGCGGGCGGCGTCGGCGTCCACGAGACGGCGCTCGCGAGCCCCGAGCGCGTCGATCTGGGCGGGCGCTGCGTCCTCCCGGGCTTCACCGACTCGCACGTCCACTTCCCGACGTGGGCCCTCGCCCAGCGGCAGGTCCGGCTCGAGGGAGCGGCATCGCTCGACGAGGCGCTGGCCCGGGTGGCCGCGGCCGCCGCCGACGCCCCGCCGGGCCGCTGGCTGCGCGGCCTCGGCTGGCGGAGCGGCGACTGGGCGCCGGCCGTCGAGCCGACCAAGGGCGACCTGGACGCGGTCACGGGGGACGTCCCGACGGCGCTCATGTCCAAGGACTACCACTCCCTCTGGCTCAACTCCGCGGCGCTCGCGCTCGCCGACGGCGACCTCCAGGTGCCGGGCGGGGTCGTCGAGCGGGACGAGAGCGGCGCCCCGACGGGGATCTTGCGCGAGGAGTGCGCGTGGCACTTCCGGGACACGCACGCCCGCCCGACGGAGGACGAGATGGTCGAGGCGTGCCGTGACGGCCTGCGGATCGCGAGCGGCCGCGGCGTCACCGCGATCCACGACAAGGACGGCTGGCTGGGCGCCCTACGAGTCTTCCAGCGCCTGCGCGACGAGGGCGTGCTGACGCTGCGGGTCTGGCAGTCGCTCCCGTACGAGCACGTGGGACGGCTGGGAGAGCTCGGGATCGGCTCGGGGCTCGGGGACGACCTGCTCAGGGTCGGCTACCTGAAGGCGTTCCTCGACGGGACCCTCGGCTCGCGCACCGCGCTCATGCTCGACGGGAGCGGCGTCGAGATCACCCCCTACGACGCCTTCGAGGAGGTCGTGCGGCGCGGCGCCCGAGCCGGCTTCCCGGTCGCCGTTCACGCGATCGGCGACCTCGCCAACCGGCGCGCTCTCGACGCCTTCGAGGCCACGCGGGACGAGTGGCGCCCGCGCGGGCTGCGCCAGCGGATCGAGCACGCGCAGTGCCTCTCCCCCGAGGACGTGGGCCGCTTCGCGGCGCTGGGCGTCGCCGCCTCGGTCCAGTTCAGCCACGCGCCCTCGGACCGCGACCTCGCCGATGCGTTCTGGGCTCGGAAGACGGACGGCGCCTACGCCTTCCGCTCGCTCGTCGACTCGGGCGCTCTCGTGGCGAACGGCTCCGACGCGCCGGTCGAGGAGCTCGACCCGCTGCTCGGCATCCGCGCCGGCGTGCTGCGCACGCTCGACGAGCGCGGCGCGTGGCATCCGGAGCAGGCGGTCACCGTCGAGCAGGCCCTCCACGCCACCTGTGTCGCGCCCGCGTGGCTCACGGGCGAGGAGCATCGCCGCGGCAAGCTCCTCCCCGGCTACCTCGCCGACCTCGTGGTGCTCGACCGCGACCCGCTCGACTGCCCGCCGGAGGAGCTCGGCGACGTGGCGGTGGTCGCCACCATGCTGGGCGGCCGCTGGGTCCACGGGCCGCCGCCCTGGGATTGACTCCCTGCGGAGTTACAATGAGCCCATGCGCACGATGCGACCCGTCCACGACGAGGAGTGCGCGGTCGCCTGTACAGCCGAGATCATCGGCTCCAAGTGGACGGCGATCATCGTCCACGACCTCTCCGAAGGGCCTCGCCGCTTCTCGGAGCTGGAGCGCTCCTGTCCGGGCATCAGCCCGCGCACCCTCTCCGAGCGCCTCCGCGCCCTCGAGCACGAGCGGTTCGTCGTCAAGCGCTCGGCGGCGCGCCGGGTCGAGTACGAGCTGACCGAGAAGGGGAAGGCGCTCCTTCCGATCATCGACGAGATGGGCCGCTTCGGCCACGCCTGGCTGGTGACGGACGAGGCACACACGCACGGCGAGAAGCCCCGAGTCGCACCGGCCGCCTGACCGGACCTAGCGGCGCACGAGGTTCCGGAGCACGAAGCCGAGGTTCGCCGGGCGCTCGGCCAGGCGCCGGGTGAAGAACGGGAACCACTCGGGGCCGAACGGGGTCGCCACGAGCACCTTGAAGCCGCGGGCCAGCAGACTCGCCTGCAGCTGCGGGCGGACGCCGTAGAGGAGCTGGAGCTCGAAGCGGTCGCGGCCGATCCCCTCTCGCTCGGCGACCGCGAGGGCGTAGTCGATCATCCGCTCGTCGTGGGTGGCGATCGCCGTGTACCCGTCGCCCCTGAGCGAGCGCTCGACGAGGCGGAGATAGGCGGCGTCGACGTCCTCCTTGCGGGGGTAGGCGACGTCCGGCGACTCGAGGTAGGCGCCCTTCACGAGGCGCAGGTTCGGCCGGAGCGGCAGCAGCGCCTCGAGGTCGTGCGGCGTCCGGTAGAGGTACGACTGGAGCACCGTGCCGACGTTGTCGTGGCCCTCCTCCCGCAGCCGTCGGTAGATAGCGAGCGTCGCGTCGACGGCGCGCGAGGACTCCATGTCGATGCGGACGAAGTTGTCGAGCTCGGCGGCGCGCTCGACGATCCGGCGGAGGTTCGCGTGCGCGAGCTCCTCGTCGAGGTCGAGGCCGAGATGCGTGAGCTTCAGCGCGACGTTGACGCGCAGCCGCTCGGCGTGGAGGCGGTCGAGGATGCGGAAGTACTCGTCCACGACGCCCTCGGTCTGCGGCCTGTCGCGGACGTCCTCGCCGAGCAGCGTCGTGTTGGCGTGGAAGCCGGCCTCGTTCAAGCGGCGAAGGACGAGGACGCACTCGTCGAGCGTCTCGCCGGCGACGAAGCGGGACGCTCCGAGGCGCATGCCGTAACGGCCTGCGAGCCGGCTGACCGGAGCGCTCGCGGACGAGGAGAGGATCGCGGTGCGCAGCCCCGCGTTCACCGCGCCTGCGAGCCGGCCCGTCAGCGCGGGAGATCTCCGAACGCGAGCAGGGTCTCGCGCGCCGCCGCCACGCCGAGCGGGACGTAGCGGGCGAGCAGGCGCTCGTTGGGCGAGTGCATGTTGGCCCCGGGAAGCGCGAACCCGGACAGGATCGTGGGGACGCCCTTGTCCGCGAGCGCCGGCACGATGGGAAGCGTGCCGCCCGTGCGGAGCAGGAGCGGGCGGCGCCCGAGCACACGCTCGAAAGCTTGCTGGGCGAGGCGCACCGCCGGCGCGTCGGGAGGAACCAGCCCGCCCGGGCTCGACGAGAGGCGCTCGACCTCCAGCTCGGCGCCCGCCGGCGCCGCCTCGCGAAGCAGCCGCTCGAAGGCCGCAGCGATCCCCTCCACGTCCTGGCCGGGGGCGAGCCGGATGGAGACGTTCGCCTCGGCGGAGACGGGAAGCACGGTCTTCTGGAGCACGGGCTCGCCGCCCTGGATGCCGTTCACGTCCACGGCAGGCGCGGCGAACGTGCGGGCGTAGAACTCCTCCGCGGCCCGCTCGTCCCGGGGCTGCGCGCCGGCGGCGGCGAGCACGGACGCGCCCGGGTCGAGCTCCGCCCACGAGGCGAGCTCCTCCTCGGTCGGTGGGACGGCGCCGGCCCGCAGCTCCTCCGGCTGCGCGACGACGGCCTCCAGCGTCCGCAGGAGCGCGTGCACGGCGTTCAGAGCGGCGCCGCCGAACATGCCCGAGTGGAGGTCACGCTCCCCAGTGCGCAGCCGGAGGTGGAAGTAGACGAGCCCGCGCACGCCCAGGTCGAAGGCGGGCGTGTCCTCGCGGGGCATGCCGCTGTCGAAGATGAGGCAGGCGTCCGCGCCCCGCTCGTCCGCGGCGAGGAAGTCGACTACCGAGTGGCCGCCGATCTCCTCCTCCCCGTCGAAGGCGACGCGCACGTTCACCGGGAGCGCGCCCTCCTCGGCGAGGAGCCGGGCGGCCTTGAGGAGCAAGTAGGCGTTGCCCTTGTCGTCCACGGCGCCGCGCGCGTAGAGGTAGCCGTCGCGGACGGCGGGCTCGAACGGCTCCGACTCCCAGAGCTCGAGCGGCGCCGGCGGCTGCACGTCGAAGTGGCCGTAGAGGAGGACGGTCGGCGCGCTCTCGGGCGCGGAGGAGGCCGGGAGCTCGCCGACGGCGAGCGGGAACGTGTCGGTGTCGACGAGGCTGGCCTCGCCGCCCGCGCCGCGGACGAACTCACAGACCCACTCCCCGGCGCGGCGCACGTCGTCCGCATGCGCCGGATCGGCGCTCACGCTCGGGATCCGGAGCCAGTCGGAGAGCTCCTCGAGCCAGGCAGGGTCGAGCTCGTCGCTCATCGGCGGGAGTCTAGGGAACGGCTCGCTCTGTGCGGTGTAGCCTCGCCGGATGGCCAGCCGGTGGCACGTCGAGCTGCGCGACGGCATGCGGCTCGCGTGCTTGGAACACGACGGCCCGGCGCCGGGGGTCATCCTTCTCCATGGACTCGCAGGGTACGCCGGCGAATGGGCCGAAACCGCGTCCTGGCTCACGAAGATCGCCAGGATCGTCGCAGTCGAACAGCGGGCTCATGGACGAAGCGAGCGCGCCCCAGCCGACATCTCGCCCGATGCCTTCGTCGCCGACGCCGAGATGTGGATCGAGCGGCTCGGCCTGGCTCCAGCCGTCGTCGTCGGGCAGTCGTTGGGCGGGCTTGTCTCGATCCTCCTTGCGGCCCGACGACCTGAGGTCGTGCGGGCGCTCGTCGTCGTCGAGGCCACTCCCGCGGCGGACCGCGAGGCCGTGGGGAGGCTGCGGCTGTGGCTGGAATCCTGGCCCGTGCCCTTCGCAACGCGAGAGGAGGCCCTTGTCTTCTTCGGCGGGGATACCGGCTCGGCAAGGGCGTGGGTCGCCGGCCTGGAAGACCGGGACGACGGACTGTGGCCTGGCTTCGACCGCGAGGTGTTGCTCGGCGTCCTCGGAGAGGCGAGCCGCCGGGACTGGTGGGACGAGTGGACCCGGATCCGCTGCCCGGTGCTCGTCGTGCGAGGAGCGCACGGCGCAGATCCGTCCGAGACGGCGCTCATGGCGGAGATGCTCTCCGCTGCGCGCCTCGTCGAGATCGAGGACGCCGGGCACGACCTGCACCTCGAGCAGCCCCTCCGCTGGCGCAACACGCTCGAGGCGTTCCTGCACTCGCTGGACAGGTGACCCTCCGCCGCCCGAGCCTGCGTGCCCGGGCGTGCCGCGCGCTAAGCGACGTCTCTGAGCTTCTGCGACTCGGCCAGCGCCTGGAGCTTCTTCAGGCACTGGTTCTCGATCTGGCGGACGCGCTCACGCGTCACGTTGAACATGCGGCCGACCTCGTCGAGGGTGCGCGGGTTCTGGCCGTCGAGGCCGTAGCGCATCTCGAGGACGCGCCGCTCGCGGAGCGACAGCGTCTGGAGGATGCGGCAGAGGGTCTCCTTGCGGAGCGTCGTCTCCGCGGCCTCGTCCGGCGCCGGGGCGCTCTCGTCGGCGAGGAAGTGGCCGAATTCGGACTCCTCCTCGTCGCCGACCGGCTTCTCGAGCGAGATCGGCGCCTGGGCGCTCCTGCGGATGTGCTCGATCTCGTCCGGGTCGAGCTCGAGCTCGCGCGCGATCTCGTCGACCGTCGGCTCGCGGCCCAGCTCGCCGAGGAGCTTGCG
>JAICGP010000013.1 GCA_025923055.1 Thermoleophilia bacterium | reverse complement strand
GCGCGCGTCGTCAACTACCGCAAGATCCAGATCGACAAGCTCAAGAACGTCGAGTTCATCCCGTCGACGACGCTCGACGCGAACGGCGTCAAGGACTACGGCGCCGAGCTCGTCGTCGTCGCCACGGGCGGCTATTGGGCGTCGGACGGGCTCAACGGCTGCACCCACGACACGATCCCGGGCGCGGACGCGAGCCTCGCCTGGCAGCTGACGCCCGAGCAGCTCATGGACGAGGGCAAGGAGGTGCCCGGCGAGCGGGTGCTCATCCTCGACAACGACGGCTACTTCATGGGCGTGTCGCTCGCCGAGAAGCTCGCGACCGAGGGGAAGAAGGTCACCCTGATGACGCACCTCGGGCACGTCGCCCCGTACATGCACTTCACGCTCGAGGCGCCCAACCAGCACCGCATCCTCCACCGGCTCGGCGTCGAGATCGTCACGTACCACATGCCGACCCGCTTCGAGGAGGGGCGCGTCGTGGCGAGCCACGTGTACGACGAGCACGGCGAGGAGCACGACTTCGAGACCGACGCGGTCGTGCTCGTGACGCAGCGGCGCTCGAACGAGGCGCTCTACCGCGAGCTCAAGGACGCGATCGGCCTCGACACGCTTCGAGCCGAAGGAGTCACGGGGCTCTTCCGGATCGGCGACTGCGAGGCCCCGCGGCTCGTCGCGGACTGCGTCTTCTCCGGCCACCGGCTGGCGCGGGAGATCGACTCCGACGACCCGGAGACGCCGCTCCCCTTCAAGCGCGAGCGCCGCGTGGTCGAGCGGGAGGCGATCGCCGTCTGACGCTCGCCGCCGCGCGATGAAGATCGTCGTCTGCGTCAAGCAGGTCGCGTCGCTCGGGGACGAGGTCGAGTTCACCTCGGACGAGCGCGACGTCGACCCCGACTTCCTCGACTACGCGCTGAACGAGTGGGACTCGTACGCGACCGAGGAGGCGCTGCGCCTGCGCGAATCCTCGGGCGACGGCGAGGTCGTCGTCGCCACGGTCGGCGACGAGGACGCCGAGGAGGCGATGCGGCGGGCTCTCGCGATGGGCGCCGACCGCGGGATCCGCGTCTGGGGCGACGGCCTCGCCGGCGCCGACCCGATCACGGTGGCCCGCGCCCTGGCCGAGGTCGTCCGCGACGAGAGCCCCGACCTCGTGCTCGCCGGCGTCCAGTCGAGCGACGCCGTGCAGGCGGCGACCGGAACGGCCCTCGCCGAGCTCCTCGGGCTGCCCCGCGTCGCCGTCGTGACGAAGATCGAGCTCGGCGACGGGACAGCGACCGTCCACCGCGAGCTCGAGGGCGGGCTCCTCGACGTCGTCGAGGTCGACGTCCCGTGCGTGCTCACGATCCAGACGGGGATCAACGAGCCGCGCTACGCGACGTTGCGGGCGATCAAGCAGGCGGAGCAGAAGCCCATCGAGGAGCGCGAGCCGGGCGACCTCGGCGCGCCGGCGGCCCGCGTCCGGCGGATGTTCGTGCCGCCGAGAGGCGAGGGCGCGGAGATGCTCGACGGCGAGCCGGCCGCGATCGCGCAGCGGATCAAAGAGATCGTCGAGGAGCGGCTGAGATGAGCGTCGCACGCCTCCGGCCTGCTCCCACGGGGGAAACCGGGTTTCCCCCACGTGCCCCCTTCTTTGATGCAGGCAGGGAACCTCTCGGTTCCCTCACACACCTTCCCACCGCTTATGGGCCGGTGGGCCCATGAGTGTCCTCGTCGTCGCCGAGCACGTCCGCGGCGAGCTCCGCCCCGTCACCCTCGAGCTCGTCTCCGCGGCCCGCGACCTCGGCGGGCCCGTGGCGGTCGCCGTCGTCGCGGGCGACCCCTCCGCTCTCGTGGAGGCGGTCGACGTCGAGGGCGTCGACGAGATCCTTACCGTGGCGGTCGAGCCGGACGCGTTCGAGACCGACGTCGTGCAGGCGGCCGTCGAGGCGCTGATCGCCGAGCGCGAGCCGGACGCCGTTCTCCTCGGCTTCACGGTCGACTCGATGGGCTACGGCCCCGCCCTCGCGGCGAAGCTCGGGCTCGGCTTCGCCTCCGACGTCTTCGCGCTGCGCCGGGAGGACGGCGGAGTCGTGGCCGAGCGCTCCTTCTACGGCGCCAAGGTCAACGCGGAAGTGGAGTTTCCCGGGCACGAGCGCGTCGTCCTGCTCGTCAGGCCGACCTCCTGGGCGCCGTCCGCAGGCGGCGGCGGCGCCACCGTCACCGAGGTCGCCGCGCCGGCGGTCCAGTCGCGCGCCCGCCACCGCGACTGGGTCGAGGTCGAGGCGGGCGACGTCGACATCACGACGGCCGACTTCCTGCTCTCCGTCGGTCGCGGGATCGGGGACAAGGAGAACCTGGAGCAGTTCGAGGAGCTCGCGGAGCGGATGGGCGCGACGCTCTCGTCCTCCCGCCCGCTCGTCGACGCCGGCTGGATGCCGAACGCGCGCCAGGTCGGGCAGTCCGGGAAGACCGTGAAGCCGAAGGTCTACCTGGCGCTCGGGATCTCCGGGGCGGTCCAGCACCTCGCCGGCATGAAGACGAGCGGCACGATCGTCGCGGTCAACTCGGACCCGGAGGCCGCCATCTTCAACGTCGCCCACTACGGGGCCGTCGCCGACCTCTTCGACGTCGCCGAGGAGCTCGAGAAGCTCTTTTGAGCCCGCTCCTCCTGGGAGCCGAGCAGACCCGCGAGACGTTCGCCGGGCTCGACGCCTGGCAGATCGTCCTCTGGTACGGGCTCATCGCGCTCTCGGTGGCGATCTTCGGCTACGGTGTCGCCCGCCTGGCGCTCAAGTACCGCCGCGGGCGCACGCGCGGGCCGGTCGGTCGGCCGCTCGAGCGCGCCGTCCGCGCCGCCCGCATCGTCGCGACGCACGCGTGGATCCGGCGCCGCGAGCCGCTCTCCGGGCTGGCGCACCTGCTCGTCTTCTACGGGTTCGTCGTCCTCTTCATCGGGACGGCGATCCTCGCCTTCCAGGACGACTTCGCCGAGCCGGTGCTCGGCTTCGACTTCTGGCGCGGCTGGTTCTACCTCGGCTACTCGCTCTTCCTCGACGTCTTCGGCGCCGCGCTCGTCGTCGGGCTCACGATCTTCGCCGTCAAGCGGGGCCTCCTGCGACCGTTCCGGCTCTCGTACTGGCGCCCCGCGGAGCCGGCGCCGGCGCTGGCCGACGAGGCGAAGGTGTACCGAGCGGGAGACTGGGCCTTCCTCGGCAGCCTCTTCTTCCTCGCGTTGACCGGGTTCCTGCTCGAGGCCTTCCGGATCGCCGCCGACGACCCGGACTTCGAGGTCTGGGCGCCGTTCGGCTGGCTCGCCGGCCAGGGCTTCATGGGAATCGGCTTCGAGGGAGCCGCTGCGGACGACGCCCGCCTCGCGACCTGGTGGGTGCACGGCGTGTTCGCACTCTTCTGGGTCTCGTCGATCCCGTTCACGAAGGCGGTGCACATGCTGACCGGGCCTGCGGGCGTCGCCGTCACCGACCGGCGCGCGGGCAGCGTGCTCCAGCCGCTGCCGGCCGACGCGCGGTCCGAAGACGTGGGCTACGCGACCATCGACGCGCTCTCGCCGAAGCACCTGCTGGACCTCGACGCGTGCACGAAGTGCGGAAAGTGCCACGCGGCCTGCCCGGCGACGGCGACGGGCTACCCCCTCTCGCCGCGCGACGTCGTCCTCGACCTGCGCGAGGTGGCCGAAGGAGCGATGGGGAACCGCGCCTCGCTCGGGATCCCGCCGCGCTTTCCCGACCGCGCGGAGATCCTGGGCACGATCAAGCCCGAGACGCTCTGGTCGTGCATGCAGTGCATGGCGTGCGTCGAGATCTGCCCGGTCGGCATCGAGCACGTCCCGATCATCAACCAGATGCGGCGGGCCCTGATCGAGCGCGGCGAGATGGACGGCCAGCTCCAGCAGACCCTGGAGACGATCTACACCTCGGGCAACTCGTTCGGAGAGGCGAAGCGCAAGCGCGCCCGCTGGGCGCGCGACCTCGACTTCGACGTGAAGGATGCACGCAAGGAGGCGGCCGAGATCCTCTGGTTCGTCGGCGACTACGCGTCGTTCGACCCGCGCAACCAGCGGGCGACACGTGCGCTCGCGTCGATCCTCCGCGCCTGCGGCGTCGACTTCGGGATCCTCCACGACGGCGAGCGCACCGCCGGCAACGACGTCCGCCGCGCCGGCGAGGAGGGGCTGTGGACGTCGCTCGCCGAGGAGAACGTGGCCACGATCTCCGGCTGCCGCTTCGACCGGATCCTCACCTCGGACCCGCACTCGTACAACACGCTCAAGAACGAGTACCCCCAGCTGGGCGGGACCTGGACGGTGCTGCACCACTCCGAGCTCCTGATCGAGCTGCTCGAGTCCGGGCGGCTCGCCCTGCGGAAGGGGCTCGGCTACCGAGTCACCTACCACGACCCGTGCACGCTGGGCCGCTACAACGGGGTCTACGACGAGCCGCGGCGGCTGCTCGACGCCGTGGGCTGCGAGCTCGTGGAGATGCCGCGCAACCGCGACAACTCCTTCTGCTGCGGCGCCGGCGGCGGCCGGATCTGGATGCAGGAGCTGCAGGCGGAGGGCGCGCGGCGGCCGAGCGAGAGCCGCATCGACGAGGCGGTCGCGCTCGGGGCGCTCGACTACTTCGTGGTCGCCTGCCCCAAGGACGTGACGATGTACGAGGACGCGATCAAGACCTCCGGGCACCAGGGCGAGATCGAGCTGCGCGAGCTGTCGGAGCTCGTGCTCGAGGCGCTCGGGCCCGCCGCCGCGCCTCCGCCGGCGCGCGAAGCGGCGGCCCTCTAGGCTCTCGGCTCAGGCCTCGCCCGCGTCCTCCGCAACCTCCGTTCCGGGCGTCGCGTAGAGCTCGTCGATCTCGTCCCGGAAGCGATCCTCGACCACGCGGCGCTTCACCTTCAGGGTCGGCGTCACCTCGCCCTGCTCGGGGACGAAGTCGCGCTCGAGGATCGCGAAGCGCCTCACCCTCTCCTCCGGGCCGAGCCGCCGGTTGACGTCCGCCACGACCTGCGCGACGAGCGCGCGCACCTCGTCGTCCGTGCGCGCGACCTTGCGCGCCTCACGGCGGCTGACCGTCAAGAGGGCGGCGACGTGGGGCCGCCGGTCGCCGACGACGAGCGCCTGCGAGACGTACTTCGAGGCCGTCAGGGCCCGCTCGATGTTCTGGGGCGAGATGTTCGCGCCGTTCGACGTGACGATGATCTCCTTCTTGCGGTCGACGATCGTGAGGAACCCGTCCGCGAGCGCGCCGAGGTCGCCGGTTCGCAGCCAGCCGTCCTCCCTGAGGACCGCGCGGGTCGCCTCCGCGTCGCCGTGGTACCCGCCGAAGACGGTCTCGCCGCGCACGAGGATCTCGCCGTCCTCCGCGATCTCGACCTCGACGTCGGGCACGGCCGGGCCGACCGTGCCGAAGCTGTAGCGGTCGGGACGGTTGACGGAGACCACGGCGGTGGCCTCGGTGAGCCCGTACCCCTCCAGCACGAGGATGCCGAGCGCGTGGAAGAACTCGGCCACCTCGCTCGAGAGCGGCGCGCCGCCCGACACGGCGATGCGCAGGTTCCCGCCCAGGCGCGCGCTCACCTTCGAGAAGACGAGCCGTTCCGCGAGGGCCAGCTCTGCGGCGAGCCGGAGGCCGAGCCGCTCGCCCGCCTGGCGGCGCCGGCTCGCCTCGCGACCGGCCGCGAGCGCACGGTGGACGAGCCGGCGCCGGGCTCCGCTCTCTTCTTCGAAGGCGGAGCGGATGCTCTGGTAAACGGTCTCGTACACCCGCGGCACGCTCGGCAGGATCGTCGGGCGCACGCCCCGGAGGGCGCGGGAAAGTGCGGCCGAATCGGGGCAGAAGGCGATCGTGAGGCCGAGCCGCGCGCCGAGGAACTGGACGAGGCGCGCGAAGACGTGCGCGAGCGGGAGGTGAAGCACGATCCGGTCGCCGGGCCGGACGAGGCCGGGGACCTCGACGATCTTCTCCAGCATCGCGCACCAGTTCCGGTGGCTCAGAAGGCAGCCCTTCGGTGGGCCGGTCGTGCCCGACGTGTAGACGATCGTGAGGGTGTCCGCCTCCTCGACGGCCGCCCTCGCGTCGGCGAGCGACCGCGGGTCGAACCGCAGGTGCTCGCGACCGCGGCGCTCGAGCTCGTCGAGCAAGAGGTCGGCGCCCGGGACATGCTCGATCCCGACGACCTGCTCGAGCGCCGCGAGACCGGCGCGCGCATGCTCGATGCGGGAGTACTCCTTCGCGGTCTCCGCGACGAGGAGCCTCGCCCCCGAATCGGCGAGGATGTGGATGCGCTCCTCCGGCGAGCTGACGGTGTAGACGGGGACGACGACGGCTCCGATCGAGGCGAGCGCGAAGTCGCAGAGCGTCCACTCGAGCCGGGTGCGGCACATGATCCCGACCCGGTCTCCCTTCTTCACGCCGAGGGAGAGGAACCCTCCCGCGAGAGCGTCCACCCGTTCGGCGGCTTCTGCCCACCCCACCGGGAGCCAGCCCCGGTCGGCCTCGACGAGGAAGGGCGGGCCGGGGGCCGGCCGGGTCGTGGCGCGAAGCCAGAGCTCGGGGATCGTCAGCGCCCGGCCCTGCTGCTCGGTCCCATCCGTCGTCTTCCCGGGCTCTCGCCTCGGAGGCATGCGCCGGAATCCTACGACCCTCCGGGCCGTCGGCGACGGGTCGAAGGAGGCCTGTTCCGGGGCCGCGAGTGGGGGCCCTTCCGGGCCCCCACCGGGTTCTTCGTCGAGACGCCGCGGCGCTCGCGCGCCGTCAGCTCGGCTCGGCCGGGTGCGGCCTCGCCACGACGGGCTCGCCGGGGGCGACCAGCGGGCGGCCGTTCGTCTCGGGCTCGATGTCGTGCTGCACGTCCCACTCGTGCCAGTCGAGGCCCTCGACCATGACGATCTCCTCGTGCTTGAGGCCGATCGTGCGCTCGAGGATCGGTGCGAGCACCCCGGCCGTCACGACGCCGAGGCCGACGGATACGACGATTCCGACCAGCTGCCACAGGACGTTGATCGACCCGTTCTGGAAGGCGTAGTCGCCGCTCTCGATGCCGAGGTACCCGCCCTGATCGGTTCCCCACTTGATGAGACCGACCATGATCAGCCCGTACGAGCCGGCGCCGAGGAAGAGCGGGGTGAGCTTGTGCTCGTCCCAGTTGCGGCGCTGCGTCCACTCGTAGACCGCGTAGGCGACGAGCGGCGCCCCGAGCGCGACGAGGAACATCTGCCACGGCTCGTAGACGTCGAAGCCGGGCGACCCCGCCACATACCCGGCGAAGGGGCCGAGCAGGGTGTAGATGTACTTCTTCGTCCGGTAGGCAAGGACCGCTCCCGTGATCGCCCCGCCCGCCCAGGCGAGGCCGAGGTTGTTGAACGCGATCCCGACGCTCGTCTCGGTCATGTTCACCGCGACGGCGTACGCCTCGGGCTCGAAGAAGAAGAGGCACGAGAGGATGACCATCGGCAGTCCGCTGAAGATGAAGACGACCCCGAGCACCGTCAGCCCCAGGTTGTACGAGCGGAAGGCCGGGACCCGCGCATGCGCGTCGTACATGCCCGGCCGGGCGCCGAGCTTGCGCACGAGCACGAGCGCCATCCCGGCGGGGAACAGGTACACGAAGCCGGCGCCGAAAAAGTCGTGGTAGCCGGCGTTCGTGAGCGGGCCCGCCGACCCCCAGGTCAGGTAGCTGAGGATCGACGACACGATCGTCGCGAAGAAGCAGAGGACGAAGTACGCGCCGGCCTTGATGCGCTCCGTGACCGCGAGGTGGAGCAGGACGTTGACGATTCCCGCGAAGCACGCCAGGAAGAAGATGAAGATCTGGAAGTTGTTCAGCCCCGGGAAGACCGCAGGATCGACGTCCTGCGCGAGGTCGCTCGCCAGCGCTCCGCCCAGCCACCAGTCCTTGATCGACTGCCACAGGCCGTTCTCGACCTCGAACGCCTGGTTGTACTGCCAGTTCCAGATCGCAAAGCCGATCAGGAAGTACGTCGCGAAGCCGATGAAGAAGCCGATCGTCTTCTCGATCGTCGCGGCGAAGACGTTCACCCGCCGGACGCCCCCGAGGTCGACGAGGAGGAGCCCGGCGAGGATGATGAGAGCGCCGACCGTCCCTGACGCGTAGACGAGGTTCTGGACCAGGGAGTTCGTCGTCACCTGTTCAGGGAACTCCGGCGTCGCCTGTGCCAGGAGTGTCAAGATCAGCACCTAGACCTCCCTCTCTCGCTCGTTAACGGCGGAAGCAGGGCGCCTTCGCGCGAACCGGCCGGGTGCTCGTCGGGGTGAGCAGGACCCGATCGCTCCGGCCGAGTCGCTTCGCGCGGCTTCGAAAGCGCCTGCACAATCCGTGGAAGCTCACGGGGGGCGATTATCTTTTACAGGCCAGACGGATGCAACTCGACGACGTTCCGCGTCGCGGGACGTCGTGCTCGAAGCACTCGCTCTCTCTCGGCGCCGCCCTCGCGTGCCGCGCGGCGGCTTTAGGCTACGCCCGTCCATGCCCGACGAAGGAGGCTCCGTGAGCAAGGAGACCGCGTTCTATCCCCGCCTGAAGGCGCTGACGGACGAGTGGATGGACCTCTTCGGCTACTGGGCGCCGACCGAGGTGACCGACACGCAGGCGGAGTACGGCGCCGTCCGCGAGACGGCGGGGCTCATGGACTTCACGATGCTCCGCAAGGTCGACCTCGACGGCAAGGGCGCGCTCGACCTCGTCAACTCGATCGTCACGCGAGACGTCTCGAAGCTGACGCCGGGGCGCATCGCCTACGGCGCGCTCACCGACGAGCGCGGGAAGATGGTCGACGACTGCACGACGATGATGCGCTCCGCCGACCGGGTGCGCTTCTGCGGGGCGAACGACCGCGACTACGAGATCTTCTCCGCGGCGGCCGAGGGCCGCGGCATCACGGTGCGCGAGCTCACGGACGACATGCCGCACGTGTGCCTCCAGGGGCCGAGGAGCCGCGAGATCCTCCAGGGCCTCACGGACGCCGACCTCTCGGGCGAGGCGTTCCCCTACTACACGTTCCGCGAGGACGTCGAGATCGCGGGCCTTCCCGTCTTCATGACGCGGCTCGGCTACACCGCCGAGCTCGGCTACGAGCTCTGGGTCGACCGCGACCGGGCGCTCGAGCTCTGGGACGCGCTCGTCGAGGCCGGCGAGCCGGAGGGGATGAAGGTGATCGGGATGGTGGCGCTCGACCTCTTCCGCATCGAGGGCGGCTTCATCATCGGCGGCGTCGAGTACGACGCGACCGTGTCGCCGTACGAGTGCGGGCTCGGCTGGTCGGTCGACCTCGACAAGGGCGACTTCCAGGGCAAGGAGGCGCTCGCGCGCGACCGCGAGGCGACGCAGCTCCGCCTCACGAGCGTCGTCCTCGAGGCGGGCGGCGACGAGGCCAGCGGCGCGCCGCTCTGGGTCGGCGAGGAGGAGGTCGGCCTCGTCACCCAGGCGATCGTCTCCCCGTACCTGGGCGGCAAGACGCTCGGCCTCGCCAAGGTGCGCAAGGACCTGAACCAGCCGGGCCGCGCGGTGGTCGCCCAGGTGGGCGACCGGCAAATCGCGGGTGAGATCGTCAGCCACCCGGTCTACGACCCCGAGCGGAGGCGCGCGAAGGAGAGCTGAGCGCATGTGCCCTTCGGCACCAGTAGACTGCCCGGAGCCGGTGCCGATCGTCGACGTGATGAGCGCGCGCCTCGTGCAGGTCGAGCCGGGCGCGACCGTTCGCGAGGCGGCCCGCCGCATGACCGAGGCCGCCGTCGGGGCGATCGCCGTCTGCGACGGATCGCGCCTCGCCGGCATCTTCACGGAGCGCGACGTCCTCGGTCTCGCCGCGGCCGGAGCCGACCTCGACCGGACGCTCGTCGGGAATGCCATGACCCGCGCCCTCGTGACCGTCGCCCCGGACGAGGACATCCTCGCCGCCGCCCGGTTGATGGGCGAGCATCGCATCCGCCACCTGCCGGTCGTCGAGGGCGCGAACGTGCTCGGCATGGTCGGGATCCGCGACGTGCTCGGCGCGCTCGCCGAGCGCCTCTGGCGCTCGCACGACGAGGACGCCCGCGAGACCGTGCACGAGCTCCTCTCCCGCCGGCGCTAGGGAGCGCACGGGTGCCGGCCGGCGGAGCGACTTGACAACTGCGCCGATGTTTAGTCAAATGTCTAAGTCGATTGACCAAGGAGGTACCGATGACCAGCCCAGCGTCCTTCCACGCCTCTCCCCGCGAGGCGCTCGAGGCGCCGCGGGAGGAGCTCCTCTACGTGGCGTGCCTGCGCGAGGGAACGGGCGTCTCGGCGCCCGACTTCCTCGCCGTGATCGACGCCGAGGAGGGCAGGATCGTCCACGAGACGCCCATGCCGAACGTCGGCGACGAGCTCCACCACTACGGGTGGAACCGGTGCAGCTCCGCCTGTCACGGGCCGGACCGCTCGCACCTCGTCATGCCGGGATTCCGCTCCTCGCGCGTCCACGTCGTCAACGTGGCAGACGACCCCCGGCGGCCCGCGATCGAGAAGGTGATCGAGCCGGAGGAGCTGCTCGCGAAGACCGGCTACACGCGTCCGCACACGGTGCACTGCATGCCCGGCGACAACGTCGTCTTGAGCATGCTCGGGGACGCCGAGGGGAACGCCGCCGGCGGCTTCGCCGTCCTCGACGCGAAGACGTTCGAGGTGCAGGGCCGCTGGGAGAACGGCGGCGAGCGACCGCCAATGAACTACGACTTCTGGTACCAGCCGCGACGGAACACGCTGGTCTCGAGCGAGTTCGCCGAGCCCAACGCCTACGAGCCGGGGTTCGACCTCGCCGACGTCGAGGCCGGACGCTACGGGCAGCGGCTCCACTTCTGGAACCTCGAGAAGCGCGAGCTCGAGCAGTCGATCGACCTCGGAGCACAGGGGCTCGTCCCGCTCGAGATCCGGATGCTCCACGATCCGGACGCCGAGCAGGGCTTCGTCGGGGCGGCGCTCTCGAGCGTCGTCTGGCACTTCTCCAAGAACGGCTCGTGGTCCGCCGAGCCGGCGATCGCCACGGATGCGGTCGAGCTCGACGGCTGGCCCTTCCCGGTGCCCAGCCTGATCACCGACCTCGTGCTCTCGATGGACGACAAGGCGCTCTACTTCTCCAACTGGCTGCACGGCGACCTGCGCCGCTACGACGTCTCCGACCCGCAGAACCCGAAGCTGACCGGACGGCTGTGGCTTGGTGGGCTGCTCGGGAAGCCGAGCGATGCCGGGCGGGAGCTGAACGGCGGCCCGCAGATGCTCCAGCTCTCGCTCGACGGGCGGCGCCTCTACGTGACGAACTCGCTCTACTCGACCTGGGACAACCAGTTCTACCCCGAGCTCCGCTCGTGGCTCCTGAAGATCGACATCGGCGAGGACGGCTCCATGGAGGTCGACCGCGACTTCTTCGTCGACTTCCACAACCGCCCGGACGGACCGGCGCGGGCGCACGAGGTGCGGCTCTCCGGAGGCGACTCCACGTCGGAGATCTTCCAGTGATGCTCGCGCACCACGCGGGGGAGCAGCTCGTCCTCGCGTCGCTGGCGACCGGCGGCACTACTCTCCTGACGGGGCTCGTCGTCTTCGGCCGCGTTAAGCTCGCGACGACCCTTCGGTGGCTTCTTCGCCGGTAGCCAGAGCGCAGACGGAGGAGGCGTTCCTCGACGCCGCGGAGCGCCTCCTCGTCGACGTCGGCTACGCCGGCATCACGACCCGCCGGCTGGCCCAGGAGGCAAAGGCCAACCACGGTCTCGTCCACTACTACTTCGGCTCGATGGAGAACCTGCTCGTGCGCGTGCTCGAGCGGTTCACGGAGCGGCTGACGGCGCGCCAGCGGGCGATGTACTCCGATCCGGAGATCCCCTTCCTCGAGAAGTGGAGGCAGGCGATGCGCTACCTCGTGAGCGAGGACGTCGCGTACGAGAAGGTCTGGCTCGAGCTCCAGGCGCTCGCCTGGAACCGGCCCGAGCTGCGAGAGCAGGTCGCGCGCGTGAACGAGGAGTGGCGCGAGGTCCTGACCGAGGCGTTCGCCGAGCCACACGAGCGCTATGGCATCGACATGCCGCTCGCCGCGCTCGTGTCGCTCGTGATCACGTTCAACGAGGGGATCATGCTCGAGCGGGCCCAGGGCATCAGCGAGGGCCACAAGGAGCTGCTCGCCTGGATCGACGGCTGGCTCGCGGCGAAGGAAGTCCGTTGACGACGGCGCCGGCAGCGACGCGCGTGGAGCAGACCCGCGCCCGCTACCCCGAGGAGGAGGGCTACGTCGAGCGCGACGGCGTCCGCGTCTTCTGGGAGCGCTACGGCGAGGGCGAGCCGGCGGTGCTCTTCCTCCCGACCTGGTCGATCGTCCACTCGCGCCTCTGGAAGCTGCAGATCCCGTACTTCGCCCGCCGCTCCCGTGTCCTCACCTTCGACGGGCGGGGCAACGGCAGGTCGGACCGCCCGCAGACCGCAGAGGCGTACGCCGAGTCCGAGTTTGCCGCGGACGCGCTCGCCGTCCTGGACGCGACCGCGACCCGGCGGGCCGTGCTCGTGTCGCTCTCGTTGGGCGCCGACCGGACGCTCCGCCTGGCCGCGGAGCACCCGGAGCGGGTGCTCGCGGCCGTCTTCATCGGCCCCGCGCTGCCGATCGGCGAGCCCCACCCCGACCGCGTGACGGTCGGCTCCTTCGACGAGCCGCTCGAGACGGACGAGGAATGGGCCAAGTACAACCGCCACTACTGGCTGCACGACTACGGCGGCTTCCTCGAGTTCTTCTTCTCGCGCTGCTTCACCGAGCCGCACTCGACGAAGCAGATCGAGGACTGTGTCGGCTGGGGCTTCGAGACCGACCCGGAGACCCTCGCGCTCACGCAGATCGCGCCCGGGCTCGCCACGAGGGAGGAGACGCTCGCGCTCTGCGCGCGGGTCCGCTGCCCGGTGCTCGTCCTCCACGGGGACGAGGACGCGATCCGGCCGCTCGCGCACGGGAAGGCGCTGGCCGCCGCGACTGGCGGAGACCTAGTCGTGCTCGAGGGCTCGGGCCACATCCCGCTCGCACGCGACCCGGTCCGCGTCAACCTGCTCGTGCGCGACTTCGTGGAGTCGCTTTCGTGATCACCGCCGAGACGGCACGCGAGCAGACCCGCGCGCGCTATCCCGACGAGGAGGGCTACGTCGAGCGCGACGGCGTCAGAGTCTTCTGGGAGCGGTACGGCGACGCCTCGACGACGTTCCTCCTCTTCCCCACCTCGCCGATCTCCCACTCGCGGCTCTGGAAGGCGCAGATCCCCTACCTGGCGCACCGCTTCCGAGTCCTCACGTTCGATCCGCGCGGAAACGGCCGCTCCGACCGGCCGCAGTCGGCGGCGGCGTACTCGTACTGGGAGTTCGTCGAGGACGGACGCGCCGTCCTGGACGCGACCGGCACGGAGGCCGCGGTCGTCGCCGGCCTGTGCGACGGCGGCGGCTGGGCGCTGATGCTCGGGGCGACGCATCCGGAGCGCGTCCGCGCTGTCGCGGCCCTCGCACCGTGCGTGCCCGGGCTGACCCCGCCGCACGAGAACTACACGCGCTTCCCCTTCGCCGAGCCGCTCGAGACGGACGAGGGCTGGGCCAAGTGCAACATCCACTACTGGCGCCGCGACTTCCGCGGCTTCCTCGAGTTCTTCTTCTCCCAGCAGCTGCCCGAGCCGTACTCGACGAAGCAGGTCGAGGACTGCGTCGAGTGGGGGCTCGGCACCGATCCAGAGACGCTCGCGCTCGCCGACGAGGAGGCGCCGCCGCCGTGGACGAGCAAGGAGGAGGCTCGCGCCCTCTGCGAGCGCGTCCGCTGCCCGGTGCTCGTGATCCACGGCGACCTCGACGCCTGCCAGACCCGGGAGCGGGCGGCCGCCGTCGCCGAGCTGACCGGGGGCACGCTCGTCACGCTCGAGGGCGCCGGCCACCTCCCGCAGGCGCGCCACCCGGTGAAGGTCAACGGGCTGCTGCGAAAGCTGGGCGATGCGGTCGCTCCGCCGGCGCCGCGCTCGAGCGCGTGGACCCGGGCGGCCCGGCGACGCCGGCGCGCCCTCTACGTCTCCTCGCCGATCGGGCTCGGCCACGCCCGGCGCGACGTCGCCATCGCCAGGGAGCTGCGCGCTCTCGTGCCCGACCTCGAGATCGACTGGCTCGCGCAGCATCCGGTCACGAAGGTGCTCGAGGCGGAGGGCGAGCGCATCCACCCCGCCAGCGGTCACCTCGCGAACGAGTCGCACCACATCGAGTGCGAGTCCGCCGAGCACGACCTGCACGCGTTCCAGGCCATCCGGCGCATGGACGAGATCCTCGTGGCGAACTTCATGCTCTTCCACGACGTCGTGCGCGACGATCCGTACGACGTGTGGATCGGGGACGAGTCGTGGGAGATCGACTACTTCCTGCACGAGAACCCGGAGCTGAAGACGGCCGCCTACGTCTGGCTGACGGACTTCGTCGGCTGGCTGCCGATGCAGGACGGCGGCGACCGTGAGGCGTTCGTGACCGCCGACTACAACGCCGAGATGATCGAGCACATCGCCCGCTTCCCGCGTCTCCGCGACCGGGCGATCTTCATCGGGAATCCCGAGGACGTCGTCCCGGACGCGTTCGGTCCCGACCTGCCGGCGATTCGCGACTGGACGGAGCAGCACTACGACTTTCCCGGCTACGTCACCGGCTTCCAGCCCGTCGAGGACCGCGAGAAGCTGCGCGCCGAGCTCGGCTACGGCGCCGACGAGCAGGTCTGCATCGTGACCGTCGGGGGCTCGGGCGTCGGCGGCGACCTCCTGCGCCGCGTCGCCGCCGCCTTCCCCGCTGCAAGGGAGCTCGTCCCGGGCCTTCGCATGGTCCTCGTCGCCGGCCCCCGGATCGACCCGGCGACCGTGCCCGCGGCCGACGGGCTCGAGGTGCGCGCCTACGTCCACGACCTCTACCGCCACCTCGCCGCCTGTGACCTCGCCGTCGTGCAGGGCGGCCTCACGACGGCCATGGAGCTGACGGCCAACCGGCGACCGTTCCTCTACTTTCCCCTCCGCCACCACTTCGAGCAGAACTTCCACGTTCGCCACCGGTTGGAGCGCTACGGCGCCGGCCGCGCGATGGACTACGACGACGCCACGCCGGAGGGGATCGCCGAGGCGATCGCGGAGGAGATCGGTCGCGACGTCGACTACTTGTCCGTCGAGACGGACGGCGCCGCGCGCGCCGCGGCCCGCATCGCCGAGCTTTTCTAGTCCTCGCTAGAGGATCTGCGAGAGGAACTGCTTCGTCCGCTCCTCCCGGGGGTTCGTGAAGAAGTGCTCGGGAGTGCCGACCTCGACGATCTCGCCCTCGGCCATGAACACCATCCGCCGGGCGACGGCGCGGGCGAAGCCCATCTCGTGCGTGACCACGATCATGGTCATCCCGGACTCGGCGAGCTCCTCCATCACGTCGAGCACCTCCTTGATCATCTCCGGGTCGAGGGCGGAGGTCGCCTCGTCGAAGAGCATGATCTTCGGCTCCATGGCGAGCGCCCGCGCGATGGCGACGCGCTGCTGCTGGCCGCCGGAGAGCTGCAGCGGGTACTTGTGCGCCTGTTCGGGGATGCGGACGCGCCGCAGGTGCTCCATCGCCTTCTCGTTCGCCTTCGCCTTGTTCCAGCGGCGCACCTGCCGCGGCGCGAGCGTCACGTTGTCGAGCACGGTCAGGTGCGGGAAGAGGTTGAACTGCTGGAAGACCATGCCGACCTCGCGGCGGATCTCCTGGATGTTCCGAAGGTCGTCGGAGAGCTCGATCCCGTCGACGACGATCCGGCCCTGGTCGTGCTTCTCGAGCCGGTTGATGCAGCGGATCATCGTCGACTTGCCCGAGCCGGAGGGCCCGCAGACGACCACGACCTCCTGCCGGTCGACCGCGAGGTCGACCGCGTTCAGAGCCTGGAAGTCGCCGAACCACTTGGAGACGCCCTCCAGCTGGATCATGCCCTTGCCGTTCTCGGTGCTCATCGCTCCCCCAATCCGAGTCGCCGCTCGAGCCGCTGGCTCTCGCGCGACATCCAGTATGCCCCCGTCCAGTAGACGAACGCCGCGAAGAGCAGCGTCTCGACGATCAGCCCCTGCGCGATGAAGTCGGGCTGCGCCGTGATGTTCCGGGAGACGTTCAGCAGCTCCGTGAGGCCGATGATCGCCACGAGCGACGTGTCCTTGAAGAGGCTGATGAACTGCCCGACGAGCCCGGGGATGACGGTGCGGAGGGCCTGGGGCAGGACGATCCTCGTCGTGATCCGGAAGTGCGACAGCCCGAGGGCCTGGGCGGCCTCGACCTGGCCGGCGGGGACGCCCTGGAGCCCGCCGCGCACGATCTCGGCCACGTAGGCGGCCGTGAAGAGGACGAGGGCGATCAGGGCGCGCGTCACGAGGCTCGGGCGCTCGACGCCCGCGGGCAGCAGGAACCCGATCATGAAGGCGCCCATGAAGAGCACCGCGATCAGCGGCACGCCGCGGAAGAGCTCGATGTAGGCGACGCAGACGGCGCGGACGACCGGGAGGCTCGAGCGGCGCCCGAGCGCGAGGAGGACGCCGAACGGGAAGGCGAGCAGGATCCCGCCCACCGCCAGGAGGATGGTCAGCATGAAGCCGCCCCAGTCCTCCCAGCCGACGCCGCCGAACCCCGTCACGACCACGTACGCGGCGGCGATGCCGAGCAGCACGACGAGCGCCGTTCTCCTTCCCGAGAGGGCGACCCGGCGGCCGAGGAGGTAGCCGGCCACGCCGAGCACGCCGACCGCGAGCGTCAGGAGGGTCGCCTGGAACGACTGGGCGAACCAGAGGAGGACGCCGACGAGGAGCAGCAGCGGGCCGAGGCGGCGCAGGGCGGAGGCGCGCTCGGGGACGACCGCGGCGCGTCCCTCCTCGGCCTCCCGCCGGCGGGCGGCCGCGGCGCTTCCGGCGCCGAAGCCGAGCGAGGGACCGAGCACGAGGAGCGCCGCCCAGACCCGCCAGAGCTCGTCGCGCGGGAAGCGCGAGACCATGAGGTTCGTGATGTTGCGCTCGATGATCTCCCAGCGGGCGTCGACGAAGACGAACTTCCCGAGGCGGTAGACGAGCCACGCGACGACGAGGCCGAAGACGACCGTGAGGACCGTATCGAGCCACGAGCCGAAGAGGTTCTCCCGCGCCCACTCCCTCGGCGAGAGCCGCCGCTGCGGCGGGCGCTCCGGAGCGGGGATCGGCTCGAGCGTGTCGATGCGCGTCGCCATCGGCTAGCGACCCTTGAGGGTGAGGCGGCGGTTGATGAGGTTCGTCACGGCGGCGATGGACAGCGAGAAGACGAGGTAGATCCCCATGAGCACGAGGATCGCCTGGACGGCCGGCGCGCGCTGCGAGATCGAGACCTGGGTGATCTTCGTCACCTCGTAGTAGCTCACCGCCACGCCCAGCGACGAGTTCTTGACGAGGTTCAGGTACTGGTTCGCCACGGGGGGAATCGAGATGCGGAACGCCTGCGGCAGGACGACGAACCGAAGGCGCTGGAAGTCGGACAGCCCCACCGCGTTCGCCGCCTCCGACTGGCCTCGGGACACGGCCAGGATGCTTCCCCGCACGATCTCGGCGATGTGGCTCGCCGTGTAGATCGTCAGGCCGAGGAGAAGCGCCGCGTACTCGGGGGCGAGCCGGAAGCCGCCCGCGGTCGCGAGCTCGCCGCGCTCCGGCGTCGTGATCACCCAGGGGCGTCCCGTGGCGAAGAAGCCGACCGCCAGCATCGCGACGAGGACCCCGCCCGCCCAGAGAAAGCGGTGGTGAGGCTGCCCCGTCCGGTCGAAGCGCCGCGTCCGCCAGACCCACACGACGACGGCGAGCACGAGGCCGGCGAGGGCGACGAGCCCGAATGCGGCCCCGCTCCCCTCCTTCTCGAACCAGGGGATGACGAGGCCGCGGTTCGAGAGGACGACGAGATCGAGGATCTCGGTGGCGCGGGTGATGGGCGGCAGGCGGAGGAAGATGCCCAGCCAGAAGAAGATGATGATGATCAGTACGGGGACGTTGCGGAACAGCTCCACGTACGCGGCCGCAGCACGGCGCACGAGCCAGTTCGTCGACAGGCGCGCGACACCGATCACGACGCCGAGCACGGTCGCGAGGACGATCCCGATGAGCGAGACCTTGACGGTGTTCTGCACCCCGACGAGCAGGGCGTCGAGCAGGCTCTGCGAGGAGCGGAAGTCCGAGTCGGGGATCGCGAAGCCGGCGGACTGGTCGAGGTAGTCGAACCCCGTCGGGATGCCGAGCCGCTCGAGGTTGTAGACGACGTTGTCGAGCAGGTAGAGCAGCACCCCGAGGACGGCCGCGAGGAAGACGGCCTGGCCGACGAAGCGCAGCACGCGGACGTTCCGCCACGGCGGCGGACGGCGCGTGGGAGTCGCGACGGCGCTCACGGGCGGCGAGGCGCGGGGCGGCGGCGTGCGCCGCCGCCCCGCGATCGTGCTCTAACGATACGGCGGCGCCTGGTGGAGGCCGCCGTCCGTCCAGAGGGCATTGAAGTCGCGCGGGAGCTCGAGCGCGGAGCCCTCGCCGACGTTGCGGTCGTAGATCTCGCCGTAGTTGCCGACCGCCCGGATGACCTGCACGGCGAAGTCCGCCGGGAGGCCGAGGCCCGAGTCGAACGGCTCGCCCTCGACGGGCTGCCCGAGGAAGCGCTGGATCTCGGGGTCCTCGCTTTCGAGCTGCTCGTCGATGTTCTCGGACGTGATGCCGAACTCCTCGGCCTGGACGGTCGCGATCACGGCCCAGTTGACCGCGTCGGCCCACGTGTCGTCACCGTCGCGCACGACGGGGCCGAGCGGCTCCTTGGACATCGTCTCGTCGAGGATGACGAGGCTCTCGGGACCGCCCTGGTCCTCGGGGAAGTTCGAGCGGACGCCGGCGAGCTGCGACTTGTCCGAGGTCCAGGCGCCGCAGCGCTCCTGGACGAACGCCTCCTGCAGCGGCTCGTTGTCCTCGAAGGCGAGCGGCTCGTAGTTCACGCCGAGCGCCTGCATGCGAGACTCGAGGTTGAGCTCGGTCGTCGTGCCCGAGAGGACGCAGATCGTCTCGCCGTCCATGTCCTCGAGGCTCTCGTAGCCGCTGTCCTCTCGGACCATCATCCCCTGCCCGTCGTAGAACGTCGTGTACAGGAACCGCGCACCTTCCGTCCCGTCGCGCGACGACGTCCACGTCGTGTTGCGGATCAGGACGTCCACCTCGCGACCCTGGAGAGCCGTGAAGCGCTGCTCGGCGGTGAGCGGCCGGAACTCGACCGCCTCTGGGTCGCCGAGCACCGCGGCCGCGACCGCGCGGCAGAAGTCGATGTCGAAGCCCTGGAACTCGCCCGCTTCGTCCTGGAAGCCGAAGCCCGGCACCGCGTCGTTCACCCCGCAGCGAAGCGTGCCGCGGTCCTGCACCTCTGCGAGAAGGTTGCCGCCACCACCGCCACCGCCGGCCTCGGCCTGACCCGTGTCGCCCGCGGCCTCGCCGTTGCCGTTGTCGTCGTCGTCTCCGAGCGAGCAGCCGGCCGCAAGCACCAGGACGGCCAGGAGAGCGCCCGCTAGGAGCCACACCTTGGAAATGCGCACCAATAACACCCCCTTCTGACGGTGGCGGCAGGCTAACGGATCCTGGAACCGCTGTCAGGCGGGGCCGGAGCGGACGGCGAGCACGGCAGCGCCGCTGACGGAGCCCGAGCGGAGGCGGGCGAGCGCCTCGTTCGCCTCGGCGAGAGGAAAGGTCTCCACCTCGGTCCGCACGGGGATCCGGGGCGCGAGCGCCATGAACTCCTCGCCGTCCCGGCGAGTGAGGTTCGCGACGGAGCGGACGACGCGCTCGCCCCACAGCAGCTCGTACGGAAACGAGGGGATGTCGCTCATGTGGATGCCTGCGCAGACCACCGTGCTGCCCTTCGCCGCCGCGGCGAGCGCCGCCGGGACGAGCTCGCCCGCCGGCGCGAAGACGATCGCCGCGTCGAGCTCCTCGGGCGGGCGCGCGAGCGAGTCGCCCGCCCACTCTGCGCCGAGCCCGCGTGCGAGCCGGCGCGCCTCCTCGTCGCCCGCCCGCGTGAAGGCGAAGACGCGGCGGCCCTCGTGCCGCGCGACCTGGGCGACGATGTGGGCGCTCGCCCCGAAGCCGTAGAGGCCGAGACGCTCGCCGTCCCCGGCCAGGCGGAGCGCGCGGTAGCCGATCAGGCCGGCGCAGAGGAGCGGCGCGGCCTGGAGGTCGGGATACGCAGCGGGCAGGGGGAAGCAGAAGCGCTCGTCCGCCGCCAGCGCCTCGGCGTAGCCGCCGTCGAGGTCGTAGCCGGTGAAACGCGCCCGGTCGCAGAGGTTCTCGCGGCCGCTCCGGCAGTAGCGGCACTCCCCGCAGGTCCAGCCGAGCCACGGGACGCCGACGCGGTCGCCGGCATCGAACCGCTCGGCGCCGGGCCCGGCGGCGAGCACGCGCCCGACCGCCTGGTGTCCCGGGACGAGCGGGAGCTTCGGCTCGGGCAGCTCGCCGTCGACGACGTGGAGATCCGTGCGGCAGACCCCGCAGGCGGCGACCTCGACCACGACCTGCCCCCGGCCCGGCTCCGGCAGGGGCAGGTCGGCCTCCCAGAGCGGCTCGCCGGACCGTGAGAGGACCATCGCCCTCACGATCGCCTCAGCGCTGCATCTGCTCCCAGGCCGCCGCGAGCGTGTCGCCGAGGATGCCGGTGATCTCGTCGAACTGGGCCTGCTCGGCGACGAGCGGCGGCGAGATCTGGACGACGGGGTCGCCGCGGTCGTCCGCCCTGCAGATGAGACCCGCCTCGAAGAGCCGGGGCGAGAGGAAGCCGCGCAGGAGCGTCTCGCACTCCTCCTCCGAGAAGGTCTCGCGCGTCTCCTTGTCCTTGACGAGCTCGAGCGCGTAGAAGAAGCCCGTCCCGCGCAGGTCGCCGACGATCGGGAGGTCGAGGAGCTGGGCGAGGGTGGAGCGGAAGGCGTCCTGCTCGGCGTTCACGTGCTCGACGATCCGCTCGCGCCTCATGATCTCGATGTTCTTGAGCGCGATGGCCGCCTGCACCGGATGGCCGCCGAACGTGATCCCGTGCATGTACATCGAGGCGTCGTGGAGGAACGGCTCCATGACCGCGTCGCGCGCGATCACGGCGCCGATCGCCGCGTGCGCCGACGAGAGCCCCTTCGCCGAGGTGATCAGGTCGGGGCGGATGTCGTAGCGCTCGGAGGCGAACCAGCCCCCGACGCGGCCGAAGCCGGTGATCACCTCGTCGGCGCACAGGAGGATGCCGTAGCGGTCGCAGATCTCGCGCACGCCCGCCCAGTAGCCCTCCGGCGGCATGAACGAGCCGCCGGCGTTCTGCACCGGCTCCATGATCACCATGGCGACGGTCTCGGGCCCGGCCTGCTCGATCGCCGAGTCCAGGTCCTCGAGGAGGAACGCCGTGAACTCCGCCTCGGTCTCCTCCGCGGGACGGTGGTAGCGGTTCGTGTTGCGGACGTGGATGACGTCGGGGACGAGCGGCTCGAAGGGCGTCCTGAGTGACGCGATGCCGTTGATCGAGAGCGCGCCCATCGTCGTCCCGTGGTAGGCGATCCGGCGCGCGACGGCCTTCCAGCGGCGCTCGCCGCGCGCGGCGTAGTACTGGCGCGCGAGCTTCCATGCCGACTCGACCGCCTCGGAGCCGCCGGAGCAGAAGAAGACGCGGTTCAGGTCGCCCGGAGCGAGCGAGGCGACCTCGGCGGCGAGCTCGATGGCGCGCGGGTGCGCGTAGCTCCAGTTGGTGTAGAAGGGCAGCTCGCGCATCTGCGCAGCCGCCGCCTCGGCCATCTCCTCGCCGAAGCCGTAGCCGATGTTGACGGCGAAGAGCCCCGCGAGCGCGTCGAGGTAGCGCTTCCCGTTCGTGTCCTCGAGGTAGCAGCCGTCTCCCCGGACGATGATGGGGACCTCGCCGTCCGTGTAGCCGCTCATGCGGGTGAAGTGGAGCCAGAGATGGTCGCGCGCCGCCCGCTGCAGCTCGGCGGGGGAAAGACCGGGGACGGTGGTGCTCATGGGGCTCAGGCTCCTTTCGGCTCTCGGCGCCACTGGAAGAGGATGTTGGCGAGCATGAGGAGGACGGCGATCAGGAAGATGGCCGTCCCGATGACGTTGATCTGCGGCGGCACGGCGACCCGGGCGGCGCCCCAGACGAAGAGCGGGAAGGTGACGTCGCCGCCCGCGACGAGGTAGGTGATCACGAAGTCGTCCACGGAGAGCGCGAAGGCGAGGAGGCCCGCGGCGAAGATGCCGGGCGCGATCAGCGGCAGCGTCACCTTCCGGAAGGTCGTCCACTCGTTCGCGCCCAGGTCCATCGCCGCCTCCTCCAGGTGACGGTCGAAGCCGACGAGGCGCGCCCGCACCGTCACGACGACGTAGCTGATGTTGAACATGATGTGCGCGAGGAGGATCGTCCCGAAGCCGAGGGCGACGCCCAGGTTGAGGAAGAGGGTCAGGAGCGAGGCGCCCATGACGATCTCGGGCGTCGTCATCGGCAGGAAGATGAGGAAGTTCGTCGTCGCGCGCCCGCGGAAGCTGTACCTCACGAGGGCGAGGCCGATCAGCGTGCCGAGCACCGTGGCGAAGCCGCTCGCCAGCACCGCGATCACGAGCGAGAGCTCGATGGAGCTCTGCAGGCCGGGGTAGCCGAACGGATGCAGCCAGTTGTCGAGCGTGAAGCCCTGCCAGGAGAAGTTGAAGCGGCCGACCGGGTCGTTGAAGGAGAACGCGACGACGACGGCGATGGGGAGCAGCAGGTACGTGAACGCGAGGACCGCGTAGACGGTCAACGCGTGGTAGCGCACCGCTGCGAGCACCCGGGCGAATGGGCTACGCCGGCGGGCGCGGGGAAGCGTCTCGGCCGCGGTCGTCATCCGGTGAGGCGCTCCGTCCCGAGGAGGCGCGTGTAGACCAGGACGGCGACGAGGATGGCCGCCATGAGGACGAACGAGAGCGCCGCGGCCTCCGGGTAGTCGGCGATCACCTTGAACTTCGACTGGATGACGTTCCCGATCATGAACTGCCGCGGGGTGCCCAGAAGCTGGGCGTTGATGAAG
>JAICGP010000012.1 GCA_025923055.1 Thermoleophilia bacterium | reverse complement strand
GCCGCAGAATATCCCGACGCCGAGCGCCCGCTGAACCTCGTTGCCCTCCGCCTCGGCCATGGACATCTCCGTCAGCGTGATGCCGCGCAGGCTCGTGTCCGCCACGCGGTTGTCGCGGACGAGGACGCGCGCGAAGTGCGTGACGATCCCCTCCATCCCGCCGGTCACCTCGCAGCGCTCCACGGTCGAGGGAGCGAGGTCGAAGCCGAACGAGATGTCGATGCCCTGCGTGTGGGAGCCCCCGAGCCCGCGAACGACGCAGTCGCGGATCGCGACCTCGGCCCGGCGGACGTTGATGCCGTCGACCTCGGCGCCGACCACCGTCACGTCCTCGAGCGTCACGCGCTTCGCGCCGTCCACCTCGATGCCGTGCTCCCCGCCGACGACCGTCACGTCGCGAACGGTCACGTCGCTCGCGGTGACGAGGATGCCGCCGCGGACGACGGCCCCCGGTTCCCCGACGAGGCGCTGCGAGGTGTCGAGGACGAGCGGCCCCTCGTGGACGCCCGCCGCCAGCCGGACGACCGGCGGCTGCGTCTGCCAGGCGACGCCGAGGGCCGCGAGGAGCACGGCGGCTGCGGCGACGGCGAGCCCCGGGCCCGCGCGCCCGAGCTCGCCGCCGTCCTCGCCGTACGTGAGGCGCGCGAGCGGAAGGAGCGCGTGGCCGAGCAGCTGGGCGAGCAGCCACGCGCCCGCGTAGAAGCCGAGGGCGGCGGCGAGCGGCGCGGCCACGTCGAGGAGGCGTGCGAGCCCCATGACGCCGGCCAGCTCGAGCAGCCCGAGCGGAACCGCCGCCCAGCCCGGCTGGTAGCTGAGGAGCCGGTGGTAGAGGGCTGCGTCGAGCAGGACCCCGACGGCAAGCATGAGCGCGGCGAGCTCGACCGGCCACCAAGCCTTCAGGGCGAGGCCGACGAGGCACGCCGCCAGCAACGGCACGAGCGCGGCCGCGACGCGGGACTCGAGTCGCCCTCTCAGCGTGTACGCCACGCCTGTACCCGTCGAAGGAACCTGCGCGCCGCGTACTTCGCGCCCATCAGCGTGTCCGCGGCGGGGAAGGACCACTGCGCCGGAGCGCCGGCGAGCGCGAGCGTCCGGTCGCCGTCGGTCAGCGCCGGCACCGTCGAGTCCGGAGCGAGGACGATCCAGTCCTCGACCGTCGGGAGCCCGTGCTCGGCGACGAGGCGCGCGAGCAGCGGGTCGTGCCGGAAGCCGCGCTTGAAGCCGGTGGCGCAGATGACCTGCGCTGCTCCGTTCGGCGCCGCCGCGACACGGAAGCGGCCCTCGCGCGCGGCCCGCTCGAGCGGCTCGTCCCAGGTGCGCCCGGCCGGGTACGACGGCGCGCCGTAGCGCCGGATGAAGGCGGCGCGCTCGGGCGGAGCCGCGCCGTGATAGGCGGCGAGCCCGCGCCGCGTGAAGAGCTCCCGCGGCAGGTTGAGCGGACGGCGCTCGGGCTCGCGGCGGCGGACCGAGGTGACCGTCGCGCCGGCGGCGAGCGCGTTCAGCCACTCGGTCGCCGCGGCCATGCCGGCACCGACGACCTCGACTTCGTCCGCGTAGTCGTGCGGCTCGTACGCGTGGACGGCGCGGCGTTCGCGCTCGAGCTCGTCCGGGTAGGCGAGGCCCGGATGCCCGGGGGCGAGTAGCACGTGCGGGAAGACGCCGCGCCCGTCGATCTCGAAGCCGCCCTCGACGCCGCGGACGCGCTCGACCCTCGCCCGGCGGAAGCTCTCGTCCCATCCCGTCTCGACGCGGAGCTCCGCGACGTGCTCGAGGAACTCCGCCACCGTCGGATGGAAGCGGTCGGCGAGCGTCTGGGCGAGCGGAACGGGACTCCGCCGGCGGAACGCGGCACGGACCGCCAGGCCGGGGAACGAGGCAGGGGCACAGTGGCCGTCGCTCTCCGAGCGCATCCGGACCTGCCGGATGGACGCCGCGCGCACACGCCACACGGCCGCCGGATCCGGGTCCGTTCCGAACACGGCGATCTCGGCCGGCTCGAGGCCCCCCTTCCGGAGGGTCGCATGCGCGACGAAACCGGCGAGGCCGCCTCCGACGATCGCGCACGCATTCGCCACCGCTACGTGACTACTTGACGGAGCCCGCGAGCAGCCCCTGGACGAAGTAGCGCTGGAAGGCGAAGAACACGATCAGCGGAATCGCGAGCGAGACGAAGGAGGCCGGCGCGATCAGCTCGAGGTTGGCGCCGAACTGCCGCAGCTGCGAGAAGATCGCCACCGTGATCGGCTGGGTCTCGCGCCCGAAGGTCAGCGCGACGAGGAGATCGTTCCAGGCCCAGAGGAACTGGAAGATGGCGAGCGAGGCGATCGCCGGGAGGCCGAGCGGAAGGATGAGGCGCAGGAAGATCCGGATCTCCGACGCCCCGTCGATGCGGGCCGCCTCGAGCAGCTCCTTCGGGATCCCGATGAAGAAGTTCCGCAGGAGGAAGATCGCGAACGGGAGGCCGAACGCGGTGTGGAAGAGGACGATCGAGACGACCGTGTCGAAGATCCCGAACGTGTTGTAGAGGTCGAACATCGGGATCAGCGCCATCTGGAGCGGGACGACGAGAAGCGCGATCACGAGGACGAAGAGCCAGTCGCGGCCGGGGAACTCGAGCCAGGCGAAGGCGTAGCCCGCGAGGGCGGCGATGAAGATCGGCAAGGCGGTGCCGCCGATCGCGATCCAGAGCGTCGTCCAGAGCGACGAGGTGATCGCGGTGTTGTCGAAGAGTGCGCTGTAGTTCTCGAACGTGAGCCGGCTCGGCTCGAGGAACACCGTCCACCAGCCGTTCGAGGCCAGGTCGGCCGGGTCCATCATCGAGATGATGAAGAGGCCGATCGTCGGCACGAGCCAGAAGAGCCCGACTACGACGAGGATGGCGTGGATCGGCGCCCTGGCGAGGAAGCGGAGGATCCTCGCCGACATGCGCTCCTCGACGACGGGCGCTGGACGTGCTTCTGCGGCGGCGGTCGCCATCGGCTAGGTCTCCCTTCGAAACCGGCGGATGTTGAGGAGCAGGATCGGGATCACGAGGACGAAGAGGAAGACGGCGATCGCCGAGCCGAAGCCGTAGTTGCGGGCGGCGGTGAAGGACTCGCGCCACATCTCGAGGGCGATCACCGTGCCGTCGTCCTGCACGGACCCAGGCGCCACCGAGAGGACGATGTCGAAGACCTTGAGCACGTTGATCAGCATCGTGATGAAGACGACCGTGAGCACGGGAGCGAGGAGCGGCACCGTGATGCGCCTGAAGACTTGCCACTCGGTCGCGCCGTCCGTGCGCGCGGCCTCGAGCACCTCACGCGAGATCGCGGCGAGTCCGGCGGCGATCACGACCATGGAGAACCCCGCCCAGATCCAGATGTAGGCCACGATCATCGAGAGCGTGATCAGCTCCGGCCCGAGCCAGGCCACGCCGTCGAAGCCCGCCGCGAACGTATCGGGGCCGATGGCCACCCGGTACTCCCCGCTCTCGACCTCCTCGAAGGCGAACGTCCCGTCGGCTTCCGTGGTGGTCGAGTCGACCGCGCCCCCGCCGGCGTCGCGCAGCTCGACCGTCACCCCCGGCAGCCCGACCTCTTCCTGCTCGACCTCGCCCGGCGTGCCGCCCCCGGGGCTGAAGTCCCGCCATACGACACCGGTGATGCCGCCGTCGAGCGGTTCGGGCACGACCGCCTGGACGGAGTCCGCCGGCACCTCCTCGCCGCGGATGCCCGTCAGGCCGAGGAGCGCGGTGTCGCCGGGGCCGATCGCCTCCGTGAGCGTGAGGCCGCCCTCCGGCGACCCCTCGATCGCCTCGCTCGAGGGCTGCGCCTGCGACAGGACGCCGGCCGGGTCGATCGCGTCCTTGACGCCCGCGATGACGGCGTTGACGGCGCCCCGGTCCGGCTCCTGCTGGTACATCGCCGCCCGCCAGATGACGCCCGCGGCGAAGAGCGAGATCGCCATCGGCATGAAGACAACGGTCTTGAAGGCGACCGACCAGCTCACCCGTTCCGTCATGACCGCGAAGATGAGCCCGATCGCGGTCACGAGGGCGGGCACGACGCCGACCCAGATCGCGTTGTTCTTGATCGCGGTGACGGTCGTGTCGTCGGAGAAGAGCCGCGTGTAGTTGTCGAACCAGACGAACCCGTCGAACTGGGCGCCGGCGTCGTCGAAGAAGCTGCGGACGACCGTCCGCGCCGCCGGGTAGATGACCCACAGGCCGAGGAAGAAGGCGGCCGGCGCCAGGAAGCCGAGCGTGACGGCATGCCTCCGCCACGCGCCGGCCTCCCGCTCCGGCGGAGCCCCCGCGGTCGGAGGCTCCGCCGTGATGCTCTGGCCGCTCAAGGGCCTCCTACCTGTCGAACGCCTGCGCGGCCGCGTCCTCCATCTGCTGGGCGATCGCGTCGACGTTGCCCGGGTTGCGGACGAAGTCCTGGAACAGCTTGAACAGGCCCTGCCCGACCGTGCCGCCGAAGGTCGCCGGCTGCAGGTCGGAGAGGTCGAAGCGGAAGACCTCCGCCTCCGCCAGCGCGCCCGCGGTCGTCTGCGTGATCTCGTCGGGGTACACGCTCGTGTCGATGTTCCGGTTCAGCGTCGCGAAACCGCCGCGCTCGGCCCAGATCTCGGCGGCCTCCGGCGTCGTCAGGTAGCTGACGAACGCCTGCGCGGCCGGGCTGTCCTCGAACATGACCACGGTGTCGCCGCCGCCCACGACGACGTTACCCGACTCGCCGATGGCCGGGAACTCGAAGACGTCGAATCCCTCGCCGGGCTGCGCGTCGGTCGAGTCGCTGATGACTCCGGCGACGAAGTCGCCCTCCATCACCTGCGCCGCGGCGGGCGGGTCGGCGAAGACCTGCGTCACCGAGGTCGGGAAGTCCGTCTGCAGCGCGCCCTGCGTGCCGCCGGCGATGTTCTGCTCGTCGCCGACGATGTCCGCCATCTGCGTGAGCGCGTCCTTGACGGACTGATCCGTCCAGGGAATCTCGTGCGCCGCGAGCTGGTCGTACATCTCCGGACCGGCCGTCCGCAGGTAGATGTTCTCGAACAGGTCGGTGAGCGTCCATCCGTCCGCGCCGCCGATCGAGTAGGCCGGCACGCCGGACGCGGAGAGGGTGCCCGCGTTCTCGAGGAACGCCTCCCAGTCGTCGGCCGGCTCGACGCCCGCGTCGGAGAAGGCCTGGACGTTGTACCAGACGAGGGACTTGTTGGCCGCCTTGAAGAGGAAGCCGTAGAGCGTCCCGTCGACGGTGCCGAGGTCGATCACCGACTCGCCGAAGTTGTCCTCGATCTCGCCGGACGCGAAGTCGAGCGGCTGCAGCGCCCCTTGCTCCGCGAAGTCGGTCATGAGGCCCGGCTGGGGGAGCACGGCGATGTCGGGCGGGTTGCCGCCCTCGACCGCGGTCGAGAGCTGGGTCGGGAGCTGGTCACCGGCGGACGTGTAGTCGACGGTGACGTCGGGGTTCTGCTCGGTGAACCCGTCCAGCACCGCCTGGAACGCCTCCTGCTCTGGCCCGGTCCAGACGGCCATGACCGAGATCGAGCCCGAGACCCCGGCTCCCTCGCCGTCGGTCGCCGCGCCGGTCTCTCCGGCCTCGCCGTCGTCGTCGTCGTCGTCACCTCCGCAGCCCGCGAACGCGGCGGGAACGAGCAGTAGGAGCAAGCCAAGCAGCAGTACCAGGCGGCGACTCATCGGTCTCCCTTCGTCGGTGTTTCGTCCTCGTAGATCCCGAGCCCTGTCTCGGGATCGAAGAAATGCAGCGCGCGCGTGTCGACGGCCACCTCGGCGGTCTCGCCCTCTCGGACCTCGGAGCGGGCGCCGAAGCGGCCGACCATGGTCGTCTCACCCGCCTCGGCGGCCTGCTGCGCGGCGCGCTCGTCGCCCGCGTCCCGGGCGAGCTCGCGCACGTCCTCGGTCAGAGCCGGACGGGCGTCGACCTTGAAATGCACCATGATCTCCGCGCCGAGCGCCTCGCGCAGCTCGACGGCGCCGCGCAGACGCCGGTCGCCCGGGGCGTCGGTCGCGAGCGCCGCGTCTTCGAGGTCCTCGGGGCGAATCCCGAGGATGACCGTCCGGCCTTCGTAGGCCTTGAGAGCGGGACGGACGGACAGCGTCTCCTCGCCCAGCTCCACGCGGTAACTCCCCAGCCGCGCGCCGAGCTGTCCGTTCGTGCGCTCGAGGGTTGCCTCGACCATGTTCATCGCCGGGCTGCCGATGAAGCCGCCGACGAAGAGGTTGACGGGGTGGTCGTAGAGCTCCTGGGGCCCGGCGACCTGCTGCAGCTCGCCCTTGCGCATGACGGCGACCCGGTCGCCCATCGTCATCGCCTCGATCTGGTCGTGCGTGACGTAGATCGTCGTCACTCCCAGGTCCCCCTGCAGGCGGCTGATCTCGGCGCGCATCTGCACGCGGAGCTTCGCGTCGAGGTTCGAGAGCGGCTCGTCCATGAGGAAGGCCTGCGGCTGCCGGACGATTGCGCGGCCCATGGCGACGCGCTGTCGCTGGCCGCCCGAGAGAGCGCGCGGCTTCCGCTTCAGGAAGGGGTCGAGGCCGAGGATCTTCGCGGCCTCGTTCACGCGCTTGTCGATCTCGCTCTTCTTCTCGCGCCGCAGCTTCAGCCCGAAGGCGATGTTGTCGTACACCGAGAGATGGGGGTAGAGCGCATAGCTCTGGAAGACCATCGCGATGTCACGGTCCCGCGGGGGGACGTGGTTGACGACGCGATCGCCGATCCGGACGACGCCCTCGGAGATGTCCTCGAGGCCCGCGACCATCCGGAGCGCGGTCGTCTTGCCGCAGCCCGAGGGGCCGACGAGGACCATGAACTCGCCGTCCTCGATCTCGATCCCGAGATCCGAGACGGCCCTCGTGCCGTCCGGGTAGACCTTGCTCACCCGGTCGAACGTGACTTCGGCCAGCGGAAAAGCCCCTTTCTCCCTCTGAACCTTGGCGCGGCGAGCTTACCAGTTGATCACAAAATGCCGCCGAGCTCGTCGGCACTAGACTCAGCGGGCGATGGAGACGCGGACGATCGTCGTGCTCGAGGGGGACGACACCGGGCAGGAGCTCCTCGAGGAGTCGCTCCGCGTCCTCGCCCCGGACGTCGTCGGGCTCGAGCTCGAGGTGCCGCGCTTCGACCTCTCCCTCGAGTCGCGCCGGGCGAGCCGGAACGAGGTCGTGCACGAGGCCGCGCGCGCGGTCAGCGAGCACGGGCTCGGGCTCAAGGCGGCGACGATCACGCCCGAGGGCGCCGGCGACGTGGGCAGCCCCAACAGGATCCTGCGCGAGGAGATCGGCGGGCACGTGATCGTGCGCACCGGCCGCCGCATCCCCGGCGTCGTGCCGGTCGGCGGCGCGCACTTCCCCATCTCGGTCGTCCGCATGGCCGTCGGCGACGCCTACGGCGCGAAGGAGTGGCGCGAGGGCGAGGGCGAGGACGAGGTCGCCTACCGCACCGAGCGGATCGAGCGGCGCATCTGCCGCGCGGTTGCCGAGTTCTCCTTCCGCCACGCGCAGCGGACGAAGGCGAAGGTCTTCGGCGGCCCCAAGTACACGGTCTCCCCCACCTACGAGGGCATGCTGAAGGAGGAGATGGACGCCGCCGCCGCGCGCCGTCCCGAGGTCGAGTACGAGCCGCAGCTGATCGACGCCACCTTCGCGCTCCTGATCGCCTCCGCGGGCGAGGCGCTCGTCATCCCGGCGCTCAACCGCGACGGGGACATCCTCTCGGACCTCGTCCTCCCTCTCTTCGGCTCCATCGCGGGCTCCGAGTCGTTGCTCGTCGCCTTCAACGACGACTACACGCCGCGGGCGCTCATGGCCGAGGCCGCGCACGGAACGGCGCCGGCCCTCAGGGGCAAGAACGTCGCCAACCCGATGGCAATGATCCTCGCCGGCGCTGCGCTCCTCTCCCACATCGACGACGACGAGGCCCGCGCCGCCGGCCGCGCCGTGCGCGAGGCGTGCCTGGAGGCCGTCTCCGCCGGCGCTCGCACCGCCGACCTGGGCGGCCATGCCTCCACCTCGGAGTTCACCGACGAGGTGATCTCCCGTATCCGGGCGAAGCTCGACGTCTGGGCGACGCTCGGAGACGTTTGAGGCGGCTCCCGGCCTACCTCCGCAGCCTCGACCCCGGCCTCCCCCGCCCAGTCTGGATCCTGAACCTCGGCGGGCTCGCCAACGCCGTCGGGAACGGGCTCGCCTTCCCGTTCCTCGTCATCTATCTCCACAACGTCCGGGACTTCTCGCTCGGGACGGCGGGGCTCGTCCTGGCGACGACCGGCGCCGTGAGCCTCCTCAGCGGCCCGGCCGTCGGCGTGGTCGTCGACCGGGTCGGCGGCCGGGCGACGCTCGCCGGCGCCCTCGTGCTCCTCGCCGCCGGGTTCGGGAGCTACCCCCTGATCAGCGAGCCGTGGCACGCCTTCCTCGCGGCGGCGGTCGCGGGCGTCGGCAACGCCGGCTTCTGGCCGAGCCAGTCGGCGCTCCTGGCCGGCCTGACGCCGCAGGGCCGGCGCCACGGCGCCTTCGCGCTCCAGCGCGTGACGCGGAACCTCGGGATCGGGCTGGGGGGCGTCGCCGGCGGGCTCATCGCCACGACGGCGAACCCGACGAGCTTCACGGTCCTCTTCCTGCTCGACGCCGCCACGTTCCTCGTCTTCGTCGCGATGCTGCCGCTCGTGCCGGAGCCGTTGCTGCGGGAGGGTGGCGGCGAGGGCGAGGCGCTCGCGCCGGCGCGCTACCGGGACGTCCTCCGCCACCGCGTGTTCCTGGGCATCGTCGTCCTGAACGTCCTCTTCGTGACCGCGGGGTACGCGCAGTTCGAGCTCCTCCCCGTCTTCGCCAAGAACGAGGCGGGCGTCACCGAGACGGGGATCGGCGTCATCTTCTTCGTCAACACGCTGGTCATCGTCCTCGCGCAGTTCCCGATCTCCAAGGCGCTCGAGGGCCGCCGCCGGATGCCCGCCCTGGCGGCGATGACGGTGCTCTGGGCGCTGGCCTGGCTCGTCGTCCTGGCCGGTGGGCACTGGCTCGAGGCGCTCGGCGCGGCGGTCGCCTTCGGCGCGGCCGCGGTCGTCTTCGGGCTCGGCGAGTGCTTCCAGGGGCCGGTCCAGGGCGCGCTCGTCGCCGACCTCGCGCCGGCGCGCCTCCGCGGCCGCTACATGGCCGTCTCCACGATCTCCTGGGACGTCGGCTTCATCGTCGGCCCGGCCGTGGGCGGCTTCATCCTCGGCGCCGAGCCGCTCGCCCTCTGGCCGCTCGCCGCCTTCGTCTGCCTCGCCGCCGGCGCGGGCGCCCTGGCGCTCGAGCGCGGCCTCCCGGGCAACCTTCGCCTCACCGCCGCGTAGCATCGGCCGAACCGCGCTTGTGTTTCACGCGCACAAGCGTCCCCTCCCTACTTTCCGGCGTAGCTGCCCTTTCTCGGGCCGTTGTCAGCTCGTGCCTGTGCAACACATGGTGAGCCGGCGGACGCGGTACAGGCGGCGTCCGGCCCTCTATGGGTGCAGGCGGTAGAAGCGAAAGACCTCGTGCTCGATCGGGAGCACCTCGACGTCCGCGAAGCCCGCGTCCTCCGCGTAGCGGCGCAGCGTGTCGGTGCGCATGACCGTGCCCGTTCCGACCGAGGGCGTGTCGGCGAGGCCGACCGGCAGGCAGCAGAGGACGCTGTACGTGTACATCAGCCGCTCGACCTCGTCGCCGGGCGCGGTGAAGACGTCGGCGACGCGCTCGTCCATGACGACGACGGCGCCGTCTTCGGCCGCGAGCCCGCGCAGCGCCCTCAGCACCTCGACGGGGCGCGACATGTCGTGGACGGCCTCGAAGACGGTCACGAGCTGGTAGAAGCCGGCGAGCTCGGGGTCGCCCGCGTCACGGAGGTGGAAGGTGACGCGGTCCTCGACGCCCGAGCCGGCCAGGTTCGAGCGGGCGAGCTCGACCGAGGCCGCGTCGAGGTCGTAGCCGTCGACCGTCACCTTCGGATACGCGCGGGCGATCGCGATGCTCGACCACCCCGCGCCGCAGGCGAC
Organism: Thermoleophilia bacterium; assembly: GCA_025923055.1. Lineage (GTDB taxonomy): Bacteria > Actinomycetota > Thermoleophilia > Gaiellales > Gaiellaceae > JAIBJN01. The sequence goes on along the minus strand of JAICGP010000012.1, from coordinate 14,558 downwards.
GTCCGCGACGCGCGCGGGCGGGTCGGCGAGCAGGCGCTCGTGGACGTCGGGGATCGCGGGCAGCCACTCGGAGCCGAGGAGGTTCGTGAAGAGCGGCCTGTTCGCGTCCCCCTGTGCCTCGCGGCCGAGCTCCCCGTAGGCCTCCCAGGGGACGCCGCCGCCGCTTCGGAACGCGTCTTCGACCGCCGGGAGCACGTGTGCGAAGGAGACGCTGTAGCGGGCCAGCGGCGTCAGGTGGGCGAGCGACTCGCGCTCGATCAGCACCTCGGCGTGTCCCTCCGGCAGACGGTAGCGGCGCTCCTCGGCCGGGGCCCGTGCGTCGCCGACATCGAGGATGCCCGCGACCGCCTGCTGCTCGAGCCACTCTCGCGCGTACCGCTCCTGCGTGCCCGTCGCCGCGGCGACTTCGGCAGGGGTCGCCTCCCCCCGCTCCGCGAGCGCGCGGTAGAGACCCAGCCGGTCGCCCAGGTGCACCGTCATGAGCTCGTAGGCGCCGAGGGCCGCGCCGAAGAGCCGCTCGGCGAGCGCGTCGCGAGCCGCGATGGCATCCGTGGCCATCGTCCGCCTAGCGCTGGTCCAGGGGCGGGTTCTGGACGTCGTGCTCGGTGGCGTAGGAGTCCACGAGCTCGTTGATCACGTCCATCCCCTCGCCGTAGGCGTAGTTGATCTTCACGAACGGCTCCCACTTCTCCGGGAGCGCGTCCTCGGGGAAGATCGCCTCGACCGGGCACTCCGGCTCGCACGCCCCGCAGTCGATGCACTCCTCCGGATCGATCACCAGCATGCGATCCGCGACATGGATGCAGTCGACCGGGCAGACGTCCACGCAGGACAGATCTTTGATGTCGATGCAGGGCTCGGCGATGATGTACGTCACGGGTCCGAGTCTACGCGACGAGCTCCTCCACCAACTGCGGAGCCCGCTCGGCGAGCGCGGAGCGCACGACGACACGATCGAGCCCGGCCGCCTGCGCGGCGCGGAGGCCGGCCGTGTCTTTGTGGTTCGTGTACCCGAGGATGGGCACGTCGGGGTACTCCTCCGCCACCTCCGACGGGTCGACGCGCGCGACGTCGGCGATCACGAGATCGGGCGGGTCGACGCTGTCCGTCGTCGTCAGCCGGTGGCTCGCGGCGAGGAGCGCGTCGAGCTTGCCTCGAAAGAAAAGATCGACCCCAACGAGCAGGATCGTCGCCACGCGCGGAGCGTACCACCGCCCGAAGGACGCACAAAACGGCTCTGCTAGCGTTCTCGCACGATGCCAGAGCGCCGGCCCCACACCGTCGCGAGAGCGGCGGAGGTGCCGCCGGGCAGCGCTCGGGTCGTCCGGGCCGGTGACCGCGAGCTGGCGCTCTTCAACGTCGACGGCACGTTCCACGCGACGCAGGCGGAGTGCCTGCACCTCAAGGGCCCGCTCGGACACGGCAGGCTCGCCGGCTCCGTCGTCTCCTGCCCGTGGCACGGCTGGCAGTACGACGTCCGCACGGGCGAGAACGAGTTCGACCGCGCCCTCGCCCTCGAGACCTTCGCGGTCGTGGTCGAGGATGGCGACGTCAAGGTCGTCGTCTGAGCTCGAGCGCGGCCTCGACCTGATCCGGAGCGGCGAGCACTTCGCCGCCCACGAGGTCCTCGAGGACGTCTGGCGCACCGCCGAGCCGCAGGAGCGCGACTTCTTCCAGGGGCTCGTCCACGTGGCCGTCGCCTGGTACCAGGCGGGACGGGGGAACGCGGTCGGCTGCGAGCGCCAGCTCGAGAAGGCCGCCCGGCGCCTGCGGCCGTACGCGCCCGTGCACCGTGGGCTCGACGTCGCCGCGCTGCTCGAGTCGGTCGAGGCGGCGCGCGGCCGCTTCCCCCGCCTGCCGCCTCCCATCCTCAGAGCTCCTTGAGATAGCGCCTCGAGACCTGCTCGAGACCGTGCGCGGCGTAGAAGGCGTGCGCGGCCTCGCGCTCGCGACGCTCGCCGCTCGTCACCTCGAGATACCGGCACCCCGCCGCGCGCGCACGCTCCTCGACGGCCGCCACGAGGGAGCGGCCGACCCCCGCCCGCCGGCTCCTCTCGGCGACGACGAGCGCGGACAGCCGGCACCAGCGGCCTTCCTCGTGCAGGAGCGGCATGACGCTCGCCGAGGCGAGGCCGGCGAGCGAGCCGCCGTCCTCGGCCACGAGCACGAAGGAGCCCGGGTCGGCACGGACCAGCGCGAGTCGGGCCCGGACGCGGTCCGGCTCGTCGGGATACCCGAGCTCGGCGAGCAGCGCGGCGACGCCGCCGCCGTCGCCGTCTCCCGCCTCGCGGACGCTCATATCCCGACGCCGAAGAACTCGAACACGCGGTTCACCGCGACGTTGAGCCACCAGAACCGGTCGAAGAAGAGCAGCAGCCCGAGGGCGACGAGGATCGCGCCGGCGACGACGCGGAGCACGCGGTACCGGTCCCGCAGCCACCGGAACGCGCCGAGGGCACGGTCGAAGCCGACGCCCACGGCCAGGAACGGCAGCGCGAGGCCCGCCGAGTAGACGAGGAGCAGGAGCGTTCCCTCCGCGACGGTCTGGCCCTCGCTCGCGAGAGCGAGGATGCCGGCGAGCACCGGCCCGACGCAGGGAGCCGCGCAGAGCCCGAAGGCGGCGCCGAGCAGGGCGGACGAGCCGGTTCCGCGCGCCCCCTCGACGAGCCCGGGCGCGGCGAGGCGGTCGAGGAAGGGCAGCGGCAGAAGGCCCATCATGGCGAAGCCGAGCACGACGACGACGAGCCCCGCGACGGCAAGCAGGAGCTCCCGGTTCTCGCCGACGAGCCCGCCCGCCGCAGCCGCCGCCGCGCCCAGGCCGACGAAGACCGCCGTGAAGCCGGAGACGAACGGGATGCTGGCGAGGAAGACGCGGCGACCCCCGCCGCCGATCTCCCCTCCCGAGACGACCGCCAGGTAGCCCGGCACGAGCGGCAGGACGCACGGCGTCGCGAACGAGACGAGGCCGGCCAGGAACGCGAGCGGGATCTTGGCTTCCACCGTGCCGTGCCCTCAGGGGCCTGACCGGCAGATGAACCAGGGCGCCTGACAGGCGCCACGCGGCGCGAGGCCGCGTTCTCGGTCGCGCCGATATGCCCGCATATCGACGCTCTCCGCGTCCTTGCCTCGTACCACGTGCCGCGTGTCATCCACCGTGGTCACCTTCCAGTCAGACCCCTACGCGTCGTAGCGCGCGAGCTCCTCGTCGAGCCGGCGCTCGAGCTCGGGATCGAGCGGTGAACGGCCGTTGGCGGACGGCTCGACCGGAACCGGCTCGGCCCGCGTCCGGCTCCAACGGCGGAGCGCGAGTCCGAGCGCGCCCGCGGCGAGCGCCGCGCCGACGAGCGGCAGGACCCAGGCGAGCAGGTTGAAACCCCGGCGCGGCGGCGCGGCGAGCACGGCCTCGCCGAACTGGGCGACGAGCGCGTCCTTGATCTCCGACTTGGTGTCGCCGGCGGCGATGCGCTCGCGGATGAACGCGCGCATCCGGTCGGCAACGGGAGCGTCGGAGAGCTCCAGCGTCGTCTTGCACGTCGGGCACATGACCTCGCGCTCGAGCTCGGCGAGCGTCGGCGCCTGCTCGCTCGCGGCGGCGGCTCCGGCGAGCGCGAGGACGGACAGCAGGGCGACGAGAAGCGTGCGCGTCATCGGGCCGGCGTGTCGAGGGCGGCCTCGACGTTCCGTTCGAGCTGCTCGCGGTCGAACTCGCCGACGATGTGCTCGCCGACCAGGCGGCCGTCCCGTCCGACGAACCACGTCTCGGGGAAGCCGGTGTTCCCGAAGCGGCCGAGGCTCGCCCCGTTCCCGTCGTAGGCGATGGGGTACGTGAGCCCGTAGCGCTCCACGAAGCGGCGCGCGTCGGCGCGCAGGTCCTGCGCGTCGATGCCGAGCACGACGAGCCCGTCGCCGCGGTAGCGCTCCCACGCCTCCTGGAGGAGCGGCGCCTCCGTCCGGCACGGGATGCACCACGAGGCCCAGAAGTTGAGGACGACGGCCTTGCCGCGGTAGTCGGCGAGGCTGATCTCGCTCTCGCCGTCGAGCGACTCGAAGGCGAGCTCGGGCGCGGCGGGGCGCTCCCCACGCTCGAGAGCCCCGGAGAGGCCGCGACCCTCCTCCTTCTCGGCCACCTGCCAGCCGAGGAGCACGACGAGCGAGGCGACCACGAGGACGGCCGCCGCCTGCAGAACGATCTTCGCTCGGCTGGCCATCGACCGGGATCCAGTCTAGCGCCGGCCCTGCTGCCGGCCGTCCCGTTCGGGCTACGCCGCGCGAATGAAGACCGGCGTCCCGATGCTCACCCGCTCGAAGAGCCACTCCGCCTGCGAAATGAGCATGCGCACGCAGCCGTGCGAGGCCGAGTAGCCGACCGACGCGGCGTCGGGCGTGCCGTGGATCCCGACCGCGCCGACGTTGAGGCCCATCCACCGCGTCCCCAGCGGGTTGCCCGGCCCCGGCGGAATCGGCGATGCGCCCGCCGCCCAGCCGGCCGACGGCGGATACCACCAGGGATTGCGCTGCTTCGTCACGATCCGGAAGTTGCCGACCGGAGTCGGATACGCCGCCATCCCGGTGGCGACACGGAAGTGCGCCTGGGCCCGCATCGGGCCCGCTCCGGCGGGCCGGTAGAGCGTCAGGAGCTTCGAGCCGCGACGGATGACCACGACGCGACCGAAGGTCGACGGCTTCACCTTCGCCCTGATCGTCCTCACCGGGAGCGCGCCGACGTCGCGCACGTGGCGGCGCAGGGCCCGCGCCAGCTCCCGCCGGGCCGGCGCCTGCCGCAGCATCCGGCCCGGCCTGGCCCGCGTGAGCCGCGGACGCAGATCGCGGAGCACGGCCCGGGTCGAGACGGCGTCCCTGTTGTACGTCCTCGCGAGCCGGCGGAGCCACCTCTGCAACGCGCGCGTGCGGACGCGGACGTCGAGAGCGAGAGCGGTGTCCGGCGCCGCGAGGAGCGCCGCGTCGACGGCTCGTCCGACCCGCGCGCGCGCCCGCAGCACGGCGGGCCGCACCGACCGCGGCCTCCCCTGGAGCATGAAGACGAGCGGCCGGTCGAAGAAGGCGCGGAGCGCCGCGCCGGCCTCCGCGGCGGTCATTCCGGCGAGATCGACGCCGGCGACCGTGACCCCCGCCTGGACGACCGGCTCCGGGTCGGGAGGGGGCGGCGGGTCCTGCGCGCCCGCAGGCGCCGCCGCGACGAGGACGGCGACGAAGGCGGCGAGCGCGAGGCGTGCTGTCATGTGCGTGCGATCCTAGTCGAGCCGGCGGCTGCGTTTCGACCCGCCGGGGAAGGTTCTGCGCCGATGATCGTCTCCCTCCACGTCGCCTCTGGAGCCTTGGCGGGCACGCTCGCCGGCTCGCGCGGCCGCGCGCTCGCGCTCGGCCTGCTCGCCCACGCGGCCGGGGACGCGGTGCCGCACCAGGACGTCGCGTCCCGGGCCTTCGAGACGGTGAGCGGCCTGGCCGGGCTCCTCCTGCTCGCCGCCGCACGAGGGCCGCTCGACCCCGCCGTCGTCGGGGCCGCGGCCGCCTCGGCCCCCGATCTCGAGCACGTCCTCCGGCTGCCCCGTCCCGGAGGACGCAAGCTCTTCCCCAGTCACCGCGTGCCGGGCTGGCATCGCTCGGGGGGCCTTCCGGCGTCCGTCCAGGTGCTCGCCGCGGGAGCCGTCTTCGGCGCGCTCGCCGCGGGGCCGCTCTACGGGCGCGTCGGCAGGTAGTCCTCGTCGAGCTCGCCGCCGCGCGCGACGTAGTCGATGATCATCTGGTCGGTGAGCCACTCGACCGGCGCCCGGTCGTCGGTCAGCGGCCGCTCGCCGGCCCGCACGGAGGTCAGGCCGTCCTGGAAGAGCGGCACGAGAGCGCCGACCGCCTCGGGCGCCGCCTCGACGCGCGCGGCGAGCTCCTCGCGCTCCACAGGACGGTCGAACGCCAGCATGAGCTCGTTGAAGCGCAGCGGGCGCCAGCGCCAGGCCTGCGGAAACTCGGCGAGCACGGTGCTCCCGATCGCCTCCGAGAGCCGGTCGTCCCCGGGGACGCCGGCGACGTTGAGCGCGACAACGCCTCCCGGACGCAGGTGCTCGCGCGCCGCGGCGAAGAACTCGCGGGTCGCAAGCTGGAACGGAATGTAGGGCTGGTGGTAGGCGTCCACGACGATGACGTCGTAGGTCTCGTCGGTCAGCTCGAGGTACGGCCGGCCGTCGGCCGTGATCACGTCGAGGCGCGGGTTGTCACCGAGCCCGAGGTAGCGGCGCGAGGCCTCGGTCACCTCGCCGTCGATCTCGACGCCGTCGATCGCCACGTCCGGATAGAGCTCGCCGTAGGCCCGCGCGACGGTGCCGCCGGCGTTCCCGATCACGAGCATCCGCTCGACCGGACGGTCGAGCAGAGGAGGGACGAGCAGGAACGTGTCCCAGACGCCGCCCGTGAGCACCGTGTCCCGATGCCAGACGGAGTGCACCGCGACTCCCTCGTTGAGGCGCAGGACGCGCGAGCCGTCCGCCCGCTCGACGATCTGGATGTACTGGTAGGACGACTCGGTCTCGAAGACGAGGCCCGAGGTCGCCTTCACGGTCCCGACCGGGATGAAGAGCAGGCCGGCCACGCCGACGGTGAGGAGCTGCCAGCGCGTCCCGAGGAGGAGCGCCGCGGCGAGGACGATGAGCGCCGCGGCTCCGAGGAAGGTGCGTTGCGTCCCCACGAGGGGGATCGTCACGATCGCGGAGAGGAAGGTGCCGAGGATGCTCCCCACCGTCGAGATCGCGTACAGGCGCCCGGCGACGGTGCCCGCCTCGCCGACGTCGGCGAGGGCGAGCCGGATGGCGAAGGGCGAGACGGCACCGAGGAGCGTCACCGGCACGGCGAAGAGGGCGAGCGCGGCGAAGAAGGAGCCGACGACGGCGCCGACCGAGACGGCGTCGAGGCCGCGTAGGGCGAGGTCGAGGATGGGCCTGGCGACGAACGGCGTGAGCGCGACGGCGAGCGCCGCGACCGCCATCAGCCGGCCGAGCACGCGCGGGTCCGGCCACCGGTCGGCCACCTTCCCGCCAAGCCAGTAGCCGACCGAGAGGTAGAGGAGGATGAGCCCGATGATGTTCGCCCAGACGATCGTCGAGCTGCCGAAATAGGGTGCCAGGAGGCGGGAGGCGGCGATCTCGGTGGCGAGCGTCCCCGCGCCGGCGGTGAAGACGACGACGGCGAGGCGCGTCCGTCCGACGCCGGCGGCGCGGGCAGGCGCGACGGCGACGTCCGAAGCCTGGCTCACGCAGGTCAGCGTGCCAGCTTCAGGCAGACGATGGCGCAGTCGTCTGCGAGCTCGCCGCCGCCGAAGGCACGGCAGTCGGCGAGGATCTCCTCGGCCAGCTCCTGCGCGCCGAGGCTGCTTCTCGCCCCGAGCAGGCGCTCGAGCCGCTCGTCGCCGTAGAGCTCCCCGTCGCGACGGGCCTCGAGGACGCCGTCCGTGTAGAGGACGACGGTCGAGCCAGGGGCCAGCGCGACCCGCTCCGTCGGGTAGTCCTGCTCGGGCTCGACGCCCAGAGCGAGGCCGGGACGGCCCAGCGTCGTCACGCGTCCGCCGGGGTCGACCACGCGCACCGGCGGGTGCCCGGCGCTCGCGCAGGCGACCTCACGCGCGCCGGGGTCGACCAGCGCGTAGAGGAGCGTCACGAACTTGCCCGGCTCGATCTCGTCGCACACGACGTCGTTCACGCTCGCGAGGAGGGCGGTCGGGTCGGACGCCCCGCGGGCGAGCACCCGGAAGCTGAACTTCGTCATCGCCATGTCCGCGGCGGCCGCGATGCCCTTGCCGAGGACGTCGCCCACGGCGACCGCGAGGCGCCCGTCGTCGAGCGCGACGAAGTCGTAGAGGTCGCCTCCCACGTCCACGCGGGCCGCCGACTGGTAGACGTGCCCCACCTCGAGCCCCGGGACGTCGGGCAGCTCCCGCGGGAGGAGCGACCGCTGCATCGTCTCGGCGAAGTCCTTCTGCTGCTGGTAGAGGCGGGCGTTGTCGATCGCGAGCGCCGCCTGCGCGCCGACGGCGAGCGCCGCGTCGACGCCGTCCTGCTCCAGCGGACGCTCCGGATCGAAGGAGACGAGGGTGAGCGTCCCGAGCACCTCGGCCGGCGTGGCCAGCGGGAGGACGGCCGCCGTGGCGCCCTGACGCAGGAAGGGCTCGAGCACGTGGTGAGCGTCCTGGTCCGTCGCCGTCCCCGGCCGCAGCAGGACCGCCTGCTTGGCAAGCAGGAGGCGACGGGCGAGCGGCGCCGTCATCGGCTGCGGGCGGGCCACGAGCCCCTCGACCACCTCGCCGACCCGGGCGTCGGCGACGTGGATCGCGCGGGTGACGAGCGTCTCGTTGCGGTCGTCGGGCAGGCGAATGACCGCCGCGTCGACGTCGAGGAGCGCCACCATCGTCCTCGCCACGGCGTCGAGCGTCGCCTCGAGGGAGAGACTCTCGGCGAACGACTGCGAGATCGCGTAGAGCCCCCTGAGCTGGCGCGCCGAGCGGCGCTCCGACTCGAGGGTTCGCTCGAGCGCCGTCGACAGCTTCTTCGTGCGCTCGTGGAGGCGGGCGTTCTGCACCGCGACGGCCAGCTGGGCGGAGAGCGCGAGCAGCAGCCCCTCCTCGCCCTCGCGGTAGGGCCGCGGGCGCGTCTTGAAGACCCCGAGCGCGCCGATCACCTCGTCCTGGACGAGGAGGGGGATGAAGAGCGCGCGGCTGATGTCGCTCTCCTCGAGCACGTGCTCGAGGCCGGCGAGCCTGGGGTCGGTTCGCATGTCCTCGACGAAGAGGAAGCCGCGGCTCCGGTAGGGCCCGAGGGCGAGCTCCAGCAGGCGCTCCCCCAGGTCGGTGTGCGGACCGACGAGCCCGCGCGAGGCCGCCGCCGTCAGGCGGCCGTCCTCACGGAGGTAGACGACCACGTGCCCGCTCGCGGTCAGCTCGGCGACCCGCTCGACCGCCGTCTCGAGCGTGTGGACGAGCGAGAGCTGCGCGATCGCCTGGCTCACCACAGCCACAAGCGCCTGCGAGCGCTTCAGCGCGAGCGCGATCAGGCCGACGCGGCGGCTGCGGCGCAGCGCCAGCGCGGCGCGCGCCGCGAACGGCGACAGGCGCTCGAGCGCCGCGTCACCGGGCCCGTCGCCCTCGAAGGCGAGCTCGAGCACGGCCGCGGGCGGCTCGCCGAGCGGGAGGGCGTGGACGAGCCAGCGTCCCAGGCGCTCGGGCGCGCCCCCGCCCTGCTCGACCCTGCGGCGCACCCCGTCCGCCGCCTGGAAGAGCTCCGGAGCCCGACCGCCGAACCCCGCGCTGGCGAGGAGCGTCGGCGGGCCCTCCGGATCGACCCGCCAGAGCAGGGCGCCCGCGGCCTCGGCGGCGTCCGCCGCGACCCGCACGATCTGCTCTGCCGTCTCGGTCTCGTCGGCACCGGCCGCGAGCGCCTCACCGAGGAGCTCGAGCTCCGCCGTTCCCAGGTCGGGGCGGCCGTTGCCGCCCGGGCCGTGCCGGGGATGAATGCGGACGGCGAGCGCGACGTGGGCGACGGCCGCCTGCGCCAGCGCCTGCTCCTCGGAGCTCAGCGCGAGCGCCGACCGGTAGAGCTCGAGCGTCCCGGTCAGCTCCCCGCCGGCCACGACCGGAAGGATGCGCACGACCCGCGTGCCGCTTCGGACTGCTGCCCGGCGGACCGCGCTCGGGACCGTGGGGTCGCCCTGGGCGTCCGCCAGCTCGACCTCCTCGCCGCCGAGCTCCAGGGCCGGAACGCGCGTCCCCACCAGCTCGGCGGTCAACGCCGCCGACTCGGCGCAGACGGCTCTCGCGACGAGCCGGCCGCCGTCGGCGAGCCGGACGACGACGACCTCCGAGCCGGTTCCGACCTGCACGGCACGCGCGAGCGCCTGCAGGCCGCCGTCGAGCGCGTCGCCGCGAACGAGCTCGCGCGCGGCGGCCGCGAATGCGCCCAGCGCGCCCCCCGCGCCGTCGGTCGCGCGGCCGCCCGTCCGGCTGGATGCGAGGGCCCCCACGAAGCCATTATGGCCCTCGTCCGGCCGCTCCGGGCCTACCGCTCTCCTTGCGGCATCCGCTTCGAGCGGCAAGAATTCCGCCCCATGGCCGCTCCCGCGCCGCGTCGCGCCCAGTGGGAAGACGTCCGGGCTGACGCTCCTCCCCCCGTGGATCCCTACGCCGTCGACCGGCGTCTAAGCCGCGAGCGGGCGAAGCGGCGCGCCCGGGTGGAGCACCGGCGCGAGCAGCGGCTGGCCGGGCTTCGCTTCCTCGTGCTGATCGGTGGGCTCGTCTTCCTGGCGCTCTTCCTCGGTCTCTCCATCTGGGAGAAGATCAGCGCTCTCTTCGGCCTCTAGTGTCCTCGTTCTAGTGGAACCGGGACCGACAGGCCCAGGGCCGTTCTTGGCACCGCGGCCGGAGCGGCAGGACGGGCAGGGCGCGGGCCTCTGGCGCACCGGCGAGCTGCTTGCCTGGCTCGGCGGGCTCGTCCTGACCCTGAGTGCGTTCATGGGCTGGTACACGATCTCCGGCGACCTGCGCGGGCGCCTGGCCGTGCTCGGCTGGAACACGGGGACGATCGGGAAGCTCGTCTTCCTCGTCGGGCTCGCCGTCCTCGTCCTCCTCACCCTCCGCGCCTTCGGCGTCGAGCTCCCGCCCAGCGTCCCGGACGGCCTCGTCATCGCCGCCCTCGGCCTCGCCGGGACGATCCTCGTCCTCATCCGGCTCTTCGACGTCCCGGAGCGCTTCGAGCCCGCCGTCGGGCGGGGCCTCGGGATCTGGCTGAGCCTCCTGGCCTCGCTCGTCCTGATCGCCGCGGGCCTGCTGAAGTCGGCCGAAGACGCCTGACCAGCCAGACGGCGACGAGGGCGACGGCCGCGCCGATGGCGGCTCCCGCGAGCACGTCGGACGGGTAGTGCACGCCGATGTAGATGCGCGAGAAGCCGACCGCGGCGGCGAGGACGGCGAGCGGCACGGCCCAGCGGCCGAAGAGGTAGGCGAGGATCGTCGCTCCCGCAGCGGCCGTCGCCGCGTGGCCCGAGGGGAAGGAGGTGCTCACGTCCCAGCGGAGGAGCGGCGCCGCCTGGTCGAGCAGGAGGTACGGCCGGTCGCGGTCGACCGCGTACTTGAGGCCGACGGCGATCAGGTCCGCCGTCCAGACGGTCGCCGCGGTGATCGCGGTCGTCACGAGCACCGGCCGCTCGGCCGCATAGGCGAGGAGCGCGGCGAGCGCGATCCAGACGAGGCCGGCCTGGGCGACGGCGGTGACGGCGACGAAGAACCAGTCGGCCGGCTCCCACCGATGCTCGACGACCCAGACGAAGAGGTCGCGGTCGAGTTGCGTCACCGCGCCGGGCACGAGCGCCCGCCGGGCTCAGGAGCCGAGGACCTGCCTGGCCGCTTCGAGCAGGCGCGCCGGGTCGAAGGGGTTGCCGAGGAACGCCTGCGCGCCCCGCTGGGCAGCCTCGTCCGCCTGCTCGAGCTCACCGCTGTACATGATGACCGGGATTGTCTCCACGCCATGGCGTTCCCGTACCCGTCGCAGCAGGTTCCAGCCGTCTACCTCGGGCATCTTCACGTCCAGGAGGACGACGTCCGGCAGCTCCTCCTCGACCGCCGCGAGCCCCTCCTGCGCGCTCGCCGCCTCGCGGACGTCGTATCCCTCCAGCTCGAGGTTCGTGCGGACGTACGCGCGCAGGCCGGCGTCGTCGTCGACGACGAGGACTCGACGCCGCTCGCCCGCGGGAGGCGCCGGCGGCGAGCCGGCCAGGAACGCGTCGAGGTCGCTGCGACGGAAGCGCCTGTGCCTGCCGGGCGTGTAGAACGTCGGCAGCCGACCCCCGTCCGCCCACTTGCGCACGGTGCTCTGGGCCGCCCCGAGGTAGGCGGCGGCTTGCCCGAGCGTGAGCCATTCCCTGTCCTCGTCCGCCTGCTCCCGAGTCGAGGCGGAGTCCCGCTTTCTCTTGTCTGGCATGGGCCGCCAGACCAAACTCTACTCATTTCTGCCGATTCTTCTACGGGGACGTGGTGGTCTGACCGCGCTCCTCGGGCGGCACCGTGAGCGGCTCGAGCGTGCGGACGATGCTCTGCGTCCCGCCCGGCTCGGGGGCGCTCTCGACCGCCCGGCCGATCACGAGCCCCGCCACGAAGACCACCGCGAGCACGACGAGGCGCGCGAGCCACTGGGCCGCACGACGGCCGGCGCCGCGCCCTCGAGACCGGTGTTGCGCACGCGCCCCGCGCCCGCCCACGCCGCCGCGGCTCACGGGGCGTAGTCGGTTGCGCCGCGCGCGTACTGGGCGAACGCCGCGTCCTGCACCAGCGCCGTGTCGCGAATGCCCGCCCGCGCGCGCGGCGGGGTGCTGGAGACGACGACCTCCCGCACCCAGTCCTCCGAGCCCTCGTAGGTCTCCGCCAGGTCGGAGAGCGTGAAGGTCTGGCCGACGCGGCGGCGGAGCTCGTCGACGACCGCCTCCACGAGGAGCCAGAGGTGGCGCGAGCGCGCCGTGTCCTCGCCGGCGGCCTCGAGCCGCCGGCGGCCCTCCTCCCACTGGTGGCGCGCGCTCTCCAGCATCAGCGGCCGCAGCGGGCGTCGGGGCACCACCGCTCGCCGGCGTCGTCGAGGATCCGCTCGCCGAGCTCGTAGCCAGGCCGGGCGAGGGCGAACGCGGCGTGGGCGTGGAGGCACTTGAGGCGGCCGGGCGCCCTCGTCCCGCCGATCCCCACGTCCAGCTCCGGCCGCAGCTCCCGCTGCTCGCGGTCGGCGCGCGCGAGGCTCGCGGCGAGCGCCGGGTCGGCCGCGGCCGCGTCGGACCAGCGCTCGACGCCGCCCGCCGCCTCCACCCTCGCGATGCCGGCGACGAGCCAGGGGCAGGTCAGGTAGAAGGTCGTCGGGAACGGCTTGCCGTCCTCTCCGAAAGGCGCCTCCTCCGTGACCGCGGGATAGCCGTACGGGCAGCGGAGAGCCACGCGTCGAAACGGGCGCGCGGGGCGGCCGAGCTGCCGGGAAACCACTGCCGCGTCGTCCACGCGATCATCGTAACCAGACCCTTCAGCTGCCCGGACGGTCGCGCTTCCGCTCCCCGATCCCCGTGACGATGAAGAGCCGCTCGCCCGGCTTGACGAGCCCGAGGCGTCGCGCCTCGCGCTCGACGAACGCCGTCGTCCCCGCTTCCTCGATGCGGCGCTCGAGGTCGGCGTTCGCGGCGGCGAGCCGCTCGACGCGCGCCTCGCGCGCCGCGACGTCCGCGCTCGCCTCCCGGTAGGCGCGCAGCGGCTGGACGTAGGCGGCTGCGATCGCGAGCAGGACGAGCGCGCCGATCCAGCGGAGCGCGACCGCGGAACGAGAGCGACGACGAGGAGCGTGGCGGCGACCCCGGGCAGCCATGGGCGTCCAGACTTCGACCGTAGCCCGCGGCCTCCTGCTTCCGGCCCGGGACACGATAGAGAGGGCGTCGGACGGACCGACCCGCGGGTGAGCGGCTCAGGCGGTCTCGACCTTGATGACGTTCGTCGTGCCGGGAACGTTCACGGCGGTGCCCGCCGTGATCACGACCCGGTCGCCCGGGACGACGAGGCCGGTCTCGCGGGCGGCCTCGAGGGCGCTCGACCAGAGGTGGTCGACGTCCTTTGCCTCCTCGATCTCCGAGGGGACGACGCCCCACTCGAGCGCGAGCTGCTGGACGGCGTAGCGCTTGTGGGTCACGGCGATGATCGGCCGCCGTGGGCGGTGGCGGGCCACGGCGGACGCGGTGCGGCCGCTGTAGGTGGGGACGAGGATCGCGGCCGCGGCCAGCACCTCGGCGATGTCGCAGGCCGCGTTGGACATCGCGTCGCCGACCGTCGGGAAGGGCTGGTCGGCCGCCTGGGCGAGCTCGTGACGGTAGCCGAGGCTCGGCTCGACCGCGCGCGCGATGCGGTCCATGTAGGCGACGCTCTCGACGGGATAGTGTCCGATCGCGGTCTCCCCCGAGAGCATGACGGCCGACGTGCCGTCGAGGATGGCGTTCGCGACGTCGCTCGCCTCCGCCCGCGTCGGCTCCGGCTTCGTGACCATGCTCTCGAGCATCTGGGTCGCCGTGATGGCGGGCTTGCCGTGCTCGAGCGCACGCTGGATGACGCGCTTCTGGACGAGCGGGACGGCGGCGGGCCCGATCTCGACGCCGAGGTCGCCGCGCGCGACCATGACGGCGTCCGACGCGCTCACGATCGAGTCGAGCTCCTCGAGCGCCTCGGCCTTCTCGATCTTGGCGATCACGAGCGCTTTCACGTCGGCCGCGTTGAGGAGCTCGCGGAGGCCGCGGCAGTCCGAGGCGGAGCGCACGAACGAGAGCGCGACGTAGTCGATCCCCAGCGTGAGCGCGTACTCGAGGTCGCCCAGGTCCTTCTGCGTCAGCGACGGGACCGGGATCGGGACACCGGGCACGTTGACGCCCTTGTGGCTGCCCACGGCGCCGCCGACGAGCACGGTGGCGAGGGCCCGGCCGCCGTTCACGTCGTCGACACGCAGGCGAACGAGCCCGTCGTCGATGAGGAGCTCGTGACCCGGGTGAAGGACCTCGGT
>JAICGP010000011.1 GCA_025923055.1 Thermoleophilia bacterium | reverse complement strand
GCGGGAGCCGACCCGGTCGGAGAACTTCCCGGCTGCGGGCGCGATCAGGATGATCAGGATCGTCATCGGCAGGAAGACGGCGCCGGTGCGCGTCGCCGAGTACCCGAGGACGTTCTGCATGTAGATCGACATGAAGAAGAAGACGCCGAACATGGCGAGCGTCACGAGCAGCGCGACGACGTTCGCCCCCGCGAAGGTGGAGCTGCGGAAGAGCGAGAGGTCGAGCATCGGCGAGCGCTGGTGGAGCTCGAGCCAGACGAAGACCGCGAGCGCGACCGCGGAGAGCGCGAAGAGCCCGACGATCACCGGATCGCCCCAGCCGTAGGCGTTCGCCTCGATGAGCGCGAACGTGAGGGCGAAGAGCGCCACGGCGGAGGCGAGGAGGCCCGGAAGGTCGAGCCGCTGGCCGGCCGACGTGTCGCGCGACTCGCCGACCACGAGAACGCTGACGACGAAGCCGAGGACGCCGATCGGGACGTTGACGAAGAAGATCCAGCTCCAGTCGACGTGCTCGGTGATGAGGCCGCCGATCAGCGGGCCGATGGCGAGCGCCATCGCCGAGACCCCCGCCCAGATCCCGATCGCCATCCCGCGCTGGTGGGGCGGGAACGTGGCCGAGATGATCGAGAGTGTCGCCGGCAGCATGATCGCCGCGCCGACTCCCTGGAGCATCCGGGCCCCGATGAGCGTCCCCCCCGTGGTCGCGAGGCCGCACGCGAGCGACGCGAGCGTGAAGACCACGAGGCCGATCAGGAAGACACGGCGGCGGCCGAAGAAGTCGGCGAGCTTCCCGCCCGTGAGCATCAGGACGGCGAACGTGAGCGCGTAGGCGTTCACCGTCCACTCGAGCTCGGAGAGGCCGATGGCGAGATCCCGCTGGATCGACGGCAGCGCCACGTTCACGACCGTGTTGTCGAGCATGATCATGAAGAGCGCGAACGCGAGCGCTCCGAGCGTCCACCACTTGCGGTTCTCGTCGGCGAAGATCCTGGCTCTCACGGCGATCCTCCTACAGTAGTCGGCTGTGGTGCGAGGCCCGCGGCGAGCAGGCGGGCGGCCTCGCGAGCGAAGAGGGCGGCGGGCGCGGTCGCCTCCGCGGCGAAGGAGCTCGTGAAGGCGTGGTCGCGGGCGGCGCCGACGAGCGTCGTCGCGGCGACGCCGGGATGCACCCGGGCGTCCACGCGGCCGCGCTCCTGCTCGGCGGCGAGGTACTCGGCGGCTGCCGAGGCCACGGCGAGCGGGCCGGTCCGGCGCTCGGCGAGCCGCTCCGTGAAGCGGGCGAACACCGCCCGGTCGGCCATCACGGCGACGAAGATCGGAAGGTTGTCCCGGAAGAGCTCGAGGAGCTCCTCGAGCCAGCGCGCCAGGTTCTCCTCGACGGTCGCCTCTCCCGCCCGCGCCGGCAGCTCGAGGAGCGCGGCGAAGTGCGGCTCGCGCTCGGTGACGACGGCGATGACGAGGTCGGTCTTGTCCTCGAAGTGGACGTAGATCGAGCCCTCGGCGCAGCCTGCCGTTCTGGCGATCTCGCGGGTGGTCGCCCCGGCGAGCCCGTGCTCGCGGACGAGCGCGTCGGCCGCCTCGATGATGCGACGGCGCAGCGTCGGCTTGGTCTGGATCAGGTCGCTCATGAGTGAGTGCTCGCTCATTATGGGTGAGCGTTCACTCATTGTCAACCCCGGCGAGGTGGCCACTCTCCTGGCTCGGACGGGTCCGCCCTAGACTTCGCCGCGGATGCCCGACGTCGTCTGGACTCCCGACGCGCGGACGCTCGCCCACGCGAACGTCGTGCGCCTGATGCGGAGGCACGGCTTCGACGACTACCGCGAGCTCGTGCGGGCCTCCCAGCAGGATCCGGCCTGGTTCTGGCCGGCGGCGATCGAGGACATGGGCCTCGAGTTCTCGCGCCCCTGGGAGCGCGTCTACGACGACTCGCGCGGGCCGGAGTGGACGACGTGGTTCGTCGGCGCGACGGTATCGATCGCGCGCAACTGCGTCCACCGCTGGGCCGAGCGGGCGCCGGAGCGGGTCGCGGCCGTCTTCCTCGGTGAGGACGGCACGCGCCGCGAGGCGACCTTCGCGGAGCTCTCGCGCGACGTGACGCGGCTCGCCGAGGGCCTGGCGCGGCTCGGCGTCGAGCCGGGCGACCGCGTCGCGATCTACATGCCGATGTGCCCGGAGGTGGCCGTCGCCTCGCACGCCTGCGCCCACCTCGGCGCCGTCCAGGTGCCCATCTTCTCGGGGTTCGCCGCCCCCGCCGTGCTCCAGCGGCTGCAGGACTCCGAGGCCAGGGTCGTCGTCACCGCCGACTACTCGCTCCGCAGGGGGACGCGGCTGCCGATGCGCGAGACCGTCGAGGAGGCGGTGCGCGAGGCGCCGTCGGTCGAGCACGTCGTCACGTGGTCCCGGGACGGCGGCTGGGGCGCCGTCGTCGAGGAGAGCCCCGGCGAGCTGCCCCCGCTCGAGGTGGGCGCCGAGCATCCGTACCTCCTGACGTACACGTCCGGCACGACGGGGAAGCCGAAGGGGATCGTCCACGTCCAGGGCGGCTTCCTCGTCTCGATCGCGCGCGAGGTCGCCTACCAGGCCGACGCGCACCCGGAGGACGTCATTCACTTCGCCACGGACATGGGCTGGATCATGGGCCCGTGGACGGTGGTCGGGGGCGGGGCGCTCGGGTGCACGCTCGTCTTCGCCGAGGGAGCGCCGGACCGCCCGCCCGACCGGCTCTGGCGCCTCGTCGAGTCCGAGCGCGTCTCGATCCTCGGCCTCTCGCCGACGCTGGCTCGCGCCCTGCTTCCCCACGGCGACCCGGAGGCGGATCTCTCCTCGCTGCGGACCCTCGTGACGACGGGCGAGCCTTGGAATCCCGACCCGTACCGATGGCTCTTCGAGCGCGTCGGCGGCGGCCGCTGCCCGATCATCAACTGCTCGGGCGGCACCGAGGTCGGCGCGTGCTTCCTCTCCCCGACGCCGGCGACGCCGATCAAGGCGTGCTCGCTCGGCGGGCCGGCGCTCGGCATGGCGATGGACGTCGTCGACCCGGAGGGGCGGTCGCTCGTCGGCACCGGCGACGTCGGCGAGCTCGTCTGCCGCAAGCCGTTCCCGGGCATGACGCGGGGCTTCTGGCACGACCCGGAGCGCTACCTCGACGCGTACTGGCGGCGCCTGCCCGGCGTCTGGGTGCACGGCGACTGGGCCTCCGCCGACGAGGACGGCTACTGGTTCCTCCACGGCCGCTCGGACGACACGCTCAACATCGCCGGAAAGCGGATCGGGCCGGCGGAGCTGGAGTCGGCGGCCGTCGCGCACCCGGCCGTCGCGGAGGCGGCCGCCGTCGGCGTCCCGCACCAGGTCAAGGGCGAGGTGGCCTGGATCTTCTGCGTCCCGGCGCCGGGGCACGAGCCGGACGAGGAGCTCGCAGCGGAGGTGGCGGAGCGCGCGGCCGAGGAGCTCGGCCGCGCCTTCAGGCCCGACCGCGTCCTCTTCGTCCCGGCGCTGCCGAAGACGCGGAGCGCGAAGATCGTCCGCCGGGCCGTCCGCGCACGGGTGCTCGGGAAGGATCCGGGCGACCTGTCGTCGGTCGAGAACCCCGAGTCGCTGGAGGACATTGCTCGCGCCGTCTGAGTACGAAGGGACTCCCACCCGCGGCTACCTCGACAGCGCGACGTACGGGCTGCCGCCGCGCTCGACGCTCAGGGCGCTCGAGGAGGCGCTCGAAGGCTGGCGCACGCGGCGCCGGTGGCGGGACTGGGAAGAGGACGCCGAAGCCTGCCGCAGCCTCTTCGCGGCGTTCGTGGGCGCGCGCGCCGAGGACGTCGCCCTCGTGTCGACCGTCTCCGCCGGCGCGGGGATCGTCGCCGCGAGCCTCCCCGCCGGGCCGGGCGACAACGTCGTCCTCTACGAGCGCGACTTCATGTCCGTCGTCCTTCCCTGGCGCGGCCTCCGGGCGCGGGGCGTCGAGCTCCGCCTCCTCCCGCTGGAGCGGCTCTCGGACGGCATCGACGAGCGAACGGCGCTCGTCGCCGTCAGCTCGGTCCAGTCGGCGGACGGGGCGGTCGCCGACCTGGCCGCGCTGAAGGGCACCGGCGCGAGGCTCTTCGTCGACGCGACGCAGGCCGTCGGCGCGGTCGCGACCGACCTGGACGGCGTCGACTACCTCGTCACGCACGCGTACAAGTGGCTCCTCTCGCCCCGCGGGCTCTCGTTCCTCTACGTGCGCCCCGAGCGGCGCCCGGAGATCGAGCCGTGGACGGCCGGCTGGAAGTCGTGCCCGAGCCCGTACGAGGACTACTACGGCTTTCCGGAGCTCACGGAGGACGCGCGGCGCCTGGACGTATCCGTGCCCTGGTTCGCCGCCGCCGGCGCCCGGCCGAGCCTGGAGCTCCTCCTCTCGCTCGGCGCCGAGCGCATCGCCGAGCACAACCTGGCGCTGGCGGCCCGCTTCACCGAGGAGCTCGGCCAGCCGGCGTCCTCCTCGCCGATCGTCCGGGTCGAGGTCGACGACCCCGAGGCGGCCGTCGAGCGGCTCCGCGACGCGGGCGTGGCGTGCTCGGCGCGCGGCGGCTCCGTCCGGTTCTCCTTCCACCTCTACAACGACGAGGAGGACGTCGACCTCGCGCTCGAAGCGCTCGGGACGCGGGCGCACGCCTCCTGAGGGTTTTCGCCTAGCAGGCGTAAACGGCTAGACTGGGGCGATGAGACTCGCGCTCGCCCAGATCGACACCGTCGTCGGGGACCTCGACGGGAACCGCGACCGGATCCTCGCGCGGCTCGACGAAGCACGGTCGGCGGGCGCCGACCTCGTCCTCTTCCCCGAGCTGGCCGTAACGGGCTACCCGCCGGAGGACCTCCTCCTCCGCCCGGACTTCCTGAGCGCTGCGGCCCGCACGCTCGACCAGATCGCCGCCGAGACGGCCGGAATCGCGGCGCTCGTCGGCACGCCGCACCTCGACCGCGACCTCTTCAACGCGTGCGCCGTCTGCGTGGACGGAAAGATCGAGGCGGTCTACCGCAAGCAGTTCCTGCCCAACTACGGCGTCTTCGACGAGGACCGCTACTTCCAGCCCGGCCGCGGGCTCGTGCTCCTCCGCTGCGGCGAGACGCTCGTCGGGCCGACGGTCTGCGAGGACATCTGGCAGCCCGGGCCGCCCGCCACCGACCTCGCGCTGGCCGGCGCGCACGTCGTCGCGAACATCTCCGCCTCGCCGTTCCACGTCGGCAAGGGCGCCGAGCGCGAGGAGATGCTCGCGACCCGCGCGCGCGACAACGCGTGCTGGATCGTCTACCTGAACGCCGTCGGCGCCCAGGACGAGCTCATCTTCGACGGCTGCAGCCTCGTCCTCGACGAGAACGGGGACGTCGTCGCGCGCGGACCGGCCTTCGAGGAGGCCCTGCTCCTCGTGGACGTCGATCCGACGACGGCCGTGGCGCGCCGGCTCCGCGACGCGCGTCGGCGCTCGCTGGCGCGGGCGCTGCGAGAGCTGCCCGAGCCGCGCGTCGTCGAGATTCAACCCGCGGCCGTTCAGGGGCGGGCCGCTGCGGCCCCCGTCGTCGCCGACGTGCTGGACGCCCTCGAGGAGATGCGCCGCGCCATCGAGCTCGGCCTCCGCGACTACGCGCGCAAGAACGGCTTCACCGATGTCGTGCTCGGCCTCTCGGGCGGGATCGACTCGGCGCTCACGGCCGCCCTCGCGTCGGAGGCGCTCGGGCCCGAGCACGTCGTCTGCGTGTCGATGCCGTCGCGGTTCTCCTCGGAGGGGACGCGGGCCGACGCCCGGCTCGTGGCCGAGAGCCTGGGAGCGCGCTACCTGGAGATCCCGATCGAGCCGATCGTCGCCGCCGTCGACAGCGCTCTGGCCGAGGCCTTCGCGGGCACCGAGCGCGGCGTCGCCGAGGAGAACGTCCAGGCGCGCGTGCGCGGGCTGCTCGTCATGGCGCTCTCCAACAAGTACGGCTGGCTCGTGCTCGCGACCGGCAACAAGAGCGAGCTCTCCGTCGGCTACGCGACGCTGTACGGCGACATGGCCGGCGGCTTCGCGCTCCTCAAGGACGTCTACAAGACGGACGTCTACCGCCTCGCACGGCACCTGAACGAGCGGGCGGGACGCGAGCTCATCCCGGCCTCCGTCCTCGACCGCGCCCCCAGCGCCGAGCTCCGGCCCGACCAGCGCGACGAGGACTCGCTGCCCGCCTACGCCGAGCTCGACCGGGTGCTCGAGGCCTATGTCGAGCTCGACAGCTCACGGGAGGAGCTGACGACGGACGGGTTCGAGCCGGACGTCGTCGAGCGGGCGCTCACGCTCATCGACCGGGCGGAGTTCAAGCGCCGGCAGGCGCCGCCGGGCGTGAAGCTGCGGCCGAAGGCCTTCGGCCGCGACCGCCGTCTCCCGATCACGAACCGCTGGCGCGGCTAGGAGGGATCGACGGAATGCTCCTCGCCGCCGGGGCGCGATGGGCGTTCCGAGGCAAGGACGCCTCTTACAGGAGCTCGGCCAGGGCCCGGAACCAGCGCAAACGCTCGGCGTACGGCACGGCGGCGTTCGCCGGAGACGTCGACGGCAGCACGAAGAGACACGTCTGGTCCAGCACGCGCTCCTGGAGCCCCAGCTCGCAGCGGGCGAGGCAGAACGCGCCCTGGTAGGCGGCCTTGCCGACGAACGCGATCGCGCCCGGGCGAAGCTCGGCCGCGAGGCGCTCCAGACGCTCGGCCGCGCCGGCGAAGTCGGCCCGCCGCAGGTCGCCGCTCCCCTTCGTCGTCCGGTAGGCGGCGTTCGTGAGCCCGTAGCCCAAGCGGAGCAGCTCCCCCTGGTCGCTCGGGTCGAGGAGGCGCGGTGTCAGGCCCGAGTCGGCGAGCAGGCGCCAGAAGTCGTTCCGCGGGTTGGCGAAGTGCGTGCCCGCCGCGGCCGAGCGCCGGCCGGGGTTGATGCCGCAGAAGACGCACCGGAGCCGGGGCGCGAGGACGTCGGGTACGGCCGAGGCGGCCACGACGGTACCCTACGGCGGAGCGACAAGGAGGCAGCCATGGCGCAGGTCGAGGAGAAGCGCGGGGTCGCGACGCGAACCCTGAGGAACTACATCGGCGGGCGGTGGGTCGAGGCGCAGGGCGCCGAGGCACTCGACGTCACGAATCCGGCGACGGGCGACGTCCTCGCCCAGGTGCCGCTCTCCGGCGCGGCCCAGGTGGACGAGGCCGTCCACGCCGCGCGAGAGGCGTTCCCCGGCTGGCGCGCGACGCCGCCGCTCGAGCGCGCCCGCGCGTGCTTCGAGCTCAAGTACCGCCTCGAGGAGGCGAGGGACGAGCTGGCGCTCCTCGTCAGCCGCGACAACGGCAAGGCGATCAAGGACGCGACCGGCGAGGTGCGGCGCGGCATCGAGTGCGTCGAGGTCGCCACCGGGATCCCCTCGCTGATGCAGGGCGCGAACCTCGAGGACGTGTCCCGCGGCATCGACTCCGACATGATCCGCCAGCCGATCGGCGTCTTCGCGGGCATCACGCCGTTCAACTTCCCTTTCATGGTGCCCATGTGGTTCCTGCCGTTCGCGATCGCGTGCGGGAACACGTTCGTCCTCAAACCGTCCGAGCAGGACCCGCTCGCCATCGAGCGCACCTTCGAGCTCCTCGACGACATCGGCCTGCCGGCCGGCGTCGTCAACCTCGTGCAGGGCGGCAAGGACTCGGTGAACGCGCTCCTCGAGCATCCGGAGGTCGACGGCGTCTCCTTCGTCGGCTCGACGCCCGTCGCCCACCACATCTACGAGACCTCCGCGAAGCACGGCAAGCGCGTGCAGGCGCTCGGCGGCGCGAAGAACCACGTCGTCGTCATGCCCGACGCCGAGCTCGACTCGGCCGTCGACGGGGTGCTCTCCTCCGCCTTCCACGCCGCCGGACAGCGCTGCCTCGCGAACTCCGTCTGCATCGCGGTCGGGGACGCCTACGGGCCGCTCCGCGACGCGCTCGTCGAGAAGGGCGCCGCGATGGTCGTGGGCGAGGGCCCCGATCCCGAGACGGAGGTCGGCCCCGTCATCTCGGCGGCCTCGCAGGAGCGCATCCTCGGCTGGATCGAGAAGGGCGTCGAGGACGGGGGCGAGCTCCTTCTCGACGGCCGCGGCCGCGGCTCGGAGGACGGGAACTTCATCGGCCCGACGATCATCGAGGCGGAGCCCGGATCGGAGATCGCCCGCGAGGAGATCTTCGGGCCCGTGCTCACGCTCCTGAAGGCCCGCGACCTCGGCCACGCGCTCGAGATCCTCAACGCGTCGACGAAGGGCAACGCCGCGTCGATCTTCACGACCAGCGGCGGCGCCATGCGCCGGTTCCGCTACGAGGCGCAGGCCGGGATGCTCGGCGTCAACATCGGCGTAGCGGCCCCGATGTCGTTCTTCCCGTTCACGGGCTGGAAGGACTCCTTCTTCGGCGACCTGCACGCGCACGGGCGCGATGCGATCGACTTCTACACCGAGAAGAAGGTCGTCATCACGCGCTGGCCGAAGACGTAGGCACGGTGCCGAAGCGGTTCGAGTACGCGGCGTCCCTCGACGCGGAGGGACGCCTGCTCGCGGACGGGGGCTCGCGGCTCGAGCCGGGCGAGGCGTGGTCGGCCGAGCACCTCGTCCTCGCCGGCCTGATGCGCTGCACGTTGACGAGCCTCGCGTTCCACGCCGAGCGGCGCTCCGTCTCCGTGCGCGGGCGCGCCGACGCGCAGGCCGTCGTCACGAAGCGCGAGGAGGACGGCCGCTATGCCCTGGTCGAGGTCGAGTGCGGTCTCGACGTCGAGCTCGACCCCGCGCTCCAGGGCGAGGAACTCGCCGAGCTGCTGGCCGAGGCCGAGCGCGACTGCTTCGTCGGCGCGTCGCTCACCGCGCAGCCGCGCTACGAGTGGCGCGTCAACGGAGAGCTGGCGCCGTGAAGATCCTCGTGCTCGGCGGGACGCTCTTCGTCGGCCGCCACGTCGTCGAGGCGGCGCTCGACCGTGGCCACGAGGTGACCCTCTTCAACCGCGGCCGCACCGACCCGTCCCTCTTCCCGGGCGTCGAGGCGATCCGCGGCGACCGTGAGGCGGGCGACCTCGCGGCCCTGAGCGGCCGGCGCTGGGACGCCGTCGTCGATACGTCCGGCCGGGTGCCGCGCTGGGTGGGCGACGCCGCTCGCCTGCTCGTCGGCGCAGTCGAGCACTACACGTTCGTCTCGAGCATCTCCGTCTACGCGGATACGAGCCGGCCCGGCACCGACGAGTCCGCTCCGGTGCACACGCTCGCCGACGAGACGGTCGAGGAGATCTCGAGCCCCGAGGTCTACGGCGCCCTCCAGGTGCTCTGCGAGCGTGCGGCGGAGACGGCGCTGCCGGGGCGCGTCCTCTCGGTCCGCGCCGGCCTCGTCGTCGGGCCCTACGACCCGACCGGGCGCTTCACGTACTGGGTGCATCGAATCGCCCGGGGCGGCGAGGTGCTGGCGCCCGAGCCGCGCGCTCAGCCCGTCCAGTTCATCCATGGCCGCGACCTTGCGGACTGGATGCTCGACATGGCCGAGCGCCGTGCAGCCGGCGTCTTCAACGCCACCGGCCCGGCACGGCCGTTGACGATGGAAGGCTTGCTCGAGTCGATCCAGGCCGCGGCGGGAAGCGATGCGACGCTCCGCTGGACGGACGAGCGCTTCCTCCTCGAGCACGGCGTCGAGGAGTGGAGCGACCTCCCCCTCTGGCTGGCACCCGGCACGAACGCCGAGTCGGCGAGCTTCATGGCGGTCGACATCCGCAAGGCGCTCGGCGCCGGCCTTCGCTTCCGCCCGCTCGCGGAGACGATCCGCGAGACGCTCCACGAGGCCGAGACGACGCCGGAGGCGGGGCTCGACCCCGGACGCGAACGGGAGCTTCTGCGAGCGTGAGCGTCGTCGCGCTCGACGTCGCCGCCGTGCGCGCCCGCTTCTCGGCGCTCGACCGGCCGACGGCGTTCTTCGACGGGCCGGGCGGGACGCAGACGCCGGACGAGGTGATCGAGGCGATGGCCTCGTACCTCCGCGAGTCGAACGCCAACCTCGGCGGGCCCTTCGAGACGAGCCGCCGGAGCGACGCGCTCGTCGTCTCCGCCCACCACGCGGCGGCGCGCTTCCTCGGCTGCGGGGCCGAGGAGGTCGGGTTCGGCCAGAACATGACGACGCTCAACTTCATGCTCACGCGGACGCTCGGCCGCGAGCTCCGGGCCGGCGACGAGATCGTCGTCACGCGCCTCGACCACGACGGCAACATCTCTCCCTGGCTCGAGCTCGCGCACGACCTCGACCTCGTCGTCCGCTTCGCCGACCTCCGCGAGGAGGACGCAACGCTCGACCTCGACGACCTCGAGCGGCAGCTCACGGGCCGGACGCGCGTCGTCGCCTTCCCCTGGGCCTCGAACGCGGTCGGGACGATCGCCGACGCACGGCGCGTCGCCGACCTGGCCCACCAGGCCGGCGCGCTCGCCTGGGCGGACGCCGTGCACTACGCGCCGCACCGGCCCGTCGACGTCCGCGAGGCGGGCGTGGACGTCCTCCTCTGCTCGCCGTACAAGTTCTGCGGGCCGCACCTGGGCCTCTTCTACGCGCGGCGGGAGCTGCTCGAGCGCTGGCGGCCCTACAAGGTGCGCCCGGCGCCCGACGAGCCGCTCGGGGCCCGCCTCGAGACGGGCACGCTCCCGCACGAGGCGCTCGCCGGCTTCCTGGCGGCCGTGCGCTACCTCGACTCGCTCGGCTGGGATGCGATCATGGCGCACGAGCGGGAGCTCGGCGAGCGCTTCCTCGCCGGCCTGCCGGCCGGCCTCCGGCTCCACGGCCTACCCACGATGGAGGGGCGGACGCCGACGTTCGCGCTCTCGGTGTCCGGGCGCACGCCGCAGGAGGCGTCGGAACGGCTCGCCGAGCTCGACGTCGCCGCGTGGTGGGGCGACTACTACGCGGTCGAGGTGATGCGCCGCCTCGGCCTGCGCGAGGGCGCCCTCCGCGTCGGCATCGTCCACTACAACACCGCCGAGGAGGTCGACCGGCTCCTCGAGGCGCTGGCGGTCCTCTAGTGTCCTCCGGGTGATGGTGCCCCGCTTCTTGGAGGGACGCTGAATGCTGCGGCTCTACTGGGCTCGGAACGACGGAATGGGCGGGCACGTGTTCCTCGGGCTCGAGGACCTGCGGGCGCTCGCCGCGGAGATGGCCGAGCAGGGGATGACCGGCTGGGTGGCGCTCGAGGGCCTCGAGCCGGGAGCGCACGTTCCGCCGGGAGCCGTCGACTTCGCGCTCTCGCAGGCCGCCCGCGAGCCGACGCTCCTCGAGGACGGGAAGCTCTGGCGTGACTGGCTGGCGTTCCTCGAGGGAGCCGCCGAGAACGGCGGCATCCTCGTCAGGTAGCGCCCGGGCGCTGGCAAGATGGACGGCGGCGCGGCCCAGATCACCTAACGCGGAGGAAGCCGATGACCCGCTGGACAAGGCTCGCGCTCGCTGCCGGCGCCCTCTTGCTCGCCGCCGTCCTCTTCGTCGTCCTGCGGCCCGGGGACGAGGACGACGACACCGAGGCGACGCCCGCCGCAGAGACGACGACGGGCGAGACGACGACGGAAGCGGACGAGACCGAGACGGAGGACATGACCACCGAGGAGGCGCCGGCCACGACGGAGGCCGAGGATCCGGACGCGACACGGCGGATCGAGATCGTCGTCCGCGGCGGCCAGCCCGTCGGCGGCGTCAGGCGTCCGGAGATCGAGCGCGACCAGCGGGTCGTCCTCGTCGTGCGCTCCGACGTGAGCGACCACATGCACCTGCACGGCTACGACCTCCTCGCCGACGTCGCGCCCGGGCAGCCGGGACGGATCAGCTTCCGGGCCGACAAGCAGGGCCGCTTCGAGCTGGAG
Source organism: Thermoleophilia bacterium (assembly GCA_025923055.1). Classification (GTDB taxonomy): domain Bacteria; phylum Actinomycetota; class Thermoleophilia; order Gaiellales; family Gaiellaceae; genus JAIBJN01. The sequence continues at coordinate 14,528 of JAICGP010000011.1, read as the reverse complement.
CTCGAGGACCGCGCCGTCCTGATCGCGGAGCTCGAGGTGCGCTAGCTCTTGGCGCCCCTCGCCCACGGGATCGGCGGGATCAAGGACCTGCCGGTCCCGCTCTGGCTCTTCTACTACGGCGCCGCGCTCGTCCTCATCCTCTCGTTCGTCGCGCTCTGGGTGCTGTGGAAGCGCCCCGTGCTCGCCGAGCGGAGCAGGGGGCGGCCGCTGCCCGCCGCGCTCGGGCGCCTCGCGACGAGCCCGGCGCTGCGCGTGCTGCTCGGCGCGGTCGGGGTGGCGCTCCTCGTCGTCGTCACGGCAGCCGCGTTCGCCGGCGACACGACGCCGAACGAGAACCTGGCGCCGACGTTCGTCTACGTCGTCTTCTGGCTCTGGCTCGTGCCGGTCGTCGTGCTGCTCGGAAACGTGTGGCGGCTCGTCAATCCCTGGCTCGCCGCTGCCGACGGCGTCGCCCGGCTCTGGGAGAAGGGGGCTGTCCGCTGGGAGACGCCCTTCGCCTACCCCGCCCGGCTCGGCCGGTGGCCGGCCGCGGTGCTGCTCTTCGCGTTCGCGGCGCTCGAGCTCGCCTACTCCGAGCCGGCCGACCCGCGCGCGCTCGGCGTCGCGATCGTCGTCTACAGCACGATCACGTGGCTGGGCATGCTCGCCTTCGGGCGCGACGCGTGGACGGCGAACGGCGAGGCCTTCAGCGTGTACTTCGGCTTCCTCGCCCGCGTCGCGCCGCTCGCGTTCGTCGACGGCCGCCTCGTAGCGCGCTGGCCGTTCACGGGCCTCACCCGGCTCGACGTGCGGCCCGGGACGCTCGCCTTCGTCGCGGTGATGCTCGGCTCGGTTGCGTTCGACGGACTCTCGCGGACGGAGCAGTGGGTCGACTTTCGCGCCAACCTGATGCGGCCGGTCATCGAGCGCTCGCTCTCGCTCGCCGACGTGCTCGGGACGCTCCTCAACACGGGCGGCCTGCTCCTCTGCGTCCTCCTCGTCGCCGGCGCCTACCTCCTCGCGGTGCGCGCCGCAGCGGCCGCGACCGGCTACCGGGGCAGCCTCGGCGACGCGTTCCTCCCGAGCCTCGTCCCGATCGCGCTCGCCTACGTCGTCGCCCACTACTTCTCGCTCGTCGTCCTCCAGGGCCAATTCATGGCGCCGCTCGCCTCCGACCCCTTCGGCCGCGGCTGGGACCTGTTCGGGACGGCCGACGTGCGTCCCGACCTTGGCGTCCTGACGCCGAACGTCGTCTGGTACGTCCAGGTGGCCGCGCTCGTGATCGGGCACGTCGCCGGGCTCGCGCTCGCCCACGACAAGGCGGTCGAGCTCTTCGAGTCGCCGCGCCAGGCCGCCGTCAGCCAGTACGCGATGCTGGCGCTGATGGTCGTCTACACCGTCGCCGGGCTCTGGCTTCTCTCGAGCGGCTAGGGCGCTACGAGTAGGCCTGGCGGGCCGCGTCCCAGCGGGGATCGTCCCAGCGGATCGTGTCCGGGTCGACGTGCCGCCGCTCGGCCAGCGCGAGCGTGAGGAGCTGGAACGGGACGATGTCGACGGCAGGATGCTCCGTGGGCACGAGCGTCGTCTCGGCGCCGATCTCGCCGAGCGCGCGGACGACGTCGGCGGCCCGCTCGGCCACGCGGCCGTCGCCCTCCAGCACGAACACCCGCACCGTCTCGTCGATCGCCGCCAGATGCCCGTGGAGGATCTGCTCCGTGTGGTGCGCCTCGGCGGGCAGGTGGACGCCCTCGCGGAGCTTCAGGACGGCCTCCTGCGCCGTGGGCCAGTCGCGACCGGCGCCGACGACGACGATCCGCTCGTGCCCGGACGGCGCGAGCGGATCGTCCGCGAGCACGCGCTCGACGGCCGCGGGCAGCCGGCTCACATCCTCCCCGCGCAGCGCCGCGAGCGCCGCGACGGCGGCCGTGTAGCTCGCGGTGTGGCAGTACGACTCCTCCACCTCGGGCGTGACGACGAGCACCTCGTCGGCCACCTCCGCGAGCGGGCTCTCCTCCTTCCCCGTCACGAGCCACATCGGCCCCTCGAAGGCGCGGGTCGCCTCGAGCGCGAGCGCCGTGCCGCCCTCGTGGCTGACGACGACGAGCAGGTCGGCCGCCGGCGGCGCGAGCACGGCCTCGAGCGCCTGCACCGCCTCGCCGCCCGTCTGGGCCGCGTGGAAGGAGGTGCCGCAGCCGGTGAAGACCACGCGTCCCGGCGGCAGGCGCCTGTCCCCCACGCGCGCAGGCACGCCGCGGAGCCACTCGGGCTGTGCGAGCACGGCCTTGCGGGTGAGGTCGCCGGGCACCGGGGCGGCGAAAGTACCATGCGGGAGATGGAGGGCTACCGCTTCACCGCGGCGCGCGACGTCGAGTTTCGGGACCTCGACGTCGCCCACCACGTCAACAACGCCGTCTACGTGACCTACCTGGAGACGGCCCGGATCGCCTACCTGGCGGACGTCCTCGGGCCCGAGTTCGTGTACCAGATCTCCCTGATCCTGGCCCGGATCACCGTCGACTTCCGCAGCCCCGCCCGCTTCCCTGAGAGGCTCGAGATCGGCGCCCGCGTCACGCGCGTGGGCACGAAGAGCTTCGACATGGAGCACGAGATCCGCGGCGAAGACGGGCGCCTCGTCCTCGAGGCCTCGTCCGTCCTCGTCGCCTACGACTACGAGGCCGACGGGTCCATGGCCGTCCCCGAGGACTGGCGCGCCCGCCTTGCCGCGTACGAAGAGAGGAGCTCTGTGGCCACCTGATGGCGAACGCCTTCGAGAAGACCACCCTGCCGAACGGCCTCCGCGTCGTGACGGCCGACATGCCGAGCGCGAAGTCCGTCGCGTGCTTCGTCATGCTCGCCGCCGGCTCGCGCTACGAGACGCGTGAGACGAACGGCATCGCGCACTTCGCCGAGCACATGTTCTTCAAGGGGACGGAGAACCGCCCCACGGCCCGCCAGATCGCCGGCGAGATCGACTCGATCGGCGGCGAGTTCAACGCCTTCACGGGCAAGGAGTACACGGGCTACTACGTCAAGTGCGCCGCCGAGCACCGCGACACGGCGCTCGACGTCCTCGTCGACATGCTCCGCCACTCGAAGTTCGATCCGGAGGAGATCGAGCGCGAGAAGGGCGTCATCGTCGAGGAGATGAACATGTACTACGACACGCCGCGCGACTACGTCGACGGCGTCTACGACGAGCTCCTCTACGGCGACCAACCGCTCGGCTGGGACATCATCGGGACGAAGGAGACGGTGCGTGCGGCCACCCGCGCGACGTTCCTCGACTACCTCGACCGCTGGTACCGCGGCCCCCGCATGGTCGCGGGCCTCGCGGGCGCTGTGGGCGAGGACGCGGTCGAGCGGCTCGCCGGGCTGCTCGGCGACGTGCCGAACGGCTCGGCCGGCGCTCCGGCTCCCGTCGAGTGGGAGCAGGAGACGCCGCGCGTCAAGGTGCACACGAAGACCTCGGACCAGGCGCACCTGCGGATCGGGGTCCACAGCTACCCGATCGGGCACCCCGACCGCTACGCGCTCATGCTGCTCGCGACGGCGCTCGGCGGCGGCATGTCCTCTCGCCTCTTCACCGAGGTGCGGGAGCGGCGCGGCCTCGCCTACTACATCTACGGCTACAACCAGTCGTACACCGACGCGGGCACGCTCTTCGCCCAGGGCGGCGTCGACATCAACCGCATCGACGACGCGGTCGCCACGATCGTGAGCGAGTTCGGGCGGATCGCGCGCGACGAGCTCGATCCGGACGAGCTCGAGAAGGCGCGCAACTTCGCAAAGGGCCGCCTCGTCCTCTCGCTCGAGGACCCGAAGGGGATGATCTCGTTCGCGCTCCGCGACGAGGTGCTCGAGGGACGCCTGCGCGAGCCGGACGAGGTGCTCGCCGCCCTCGACCGCGTCACGCTGGAGGACGTCCACCGCGTCGCGCAGGACGTGATCCGCGACGAACGGCTCAATCTCGCGCTGATCGGCCCGTTCGACGACGAGGAGCGCTTCGAGCGCCTGCTCGCGCTGGAGGTGCCTGCGTGACCCGCGAGCCGATGCGCTGCCCCAACTGCGGCTCCCGGCTCGTCGAGGTGGAGCGGAGCGAGATCCTCGTGGACGCCTGTCCCGAGTGCCGCGGGGTCTGGCTCGACCGCGGCGAGCTCGACAAGATCCTCGTCCGCGAGCGGCAGATGCGCGAGGGCGCCGACGAGGACTTCTTCGCCGAGGTCGAGGGTCGCCGGTCGCGCGGCTCCGCCGGCGCTCCTCCGAGACGGGAGGAGCACTACGACGAGGAGCCGCGCCGAGGCCGCCGCAAGCGCAGCTTCCTCGAGGACCTGCTCGACTTCGACTGAGCGCCGCTCGTCGCCCCGAACCACCGTGTCCGGTCGCGACACGTCGGTGCCTGACCCCGACACGTCTGCCCGGGGCTTGACTCCAAAGGCCGCGTCGAGCACGCTCGACGCGTGCCGGGCCCACGACCACCGCTGTCCCCGGCGGCCATGACGGCGCCTGACCCCGGCACGTCCGCGGGAGCCAGGCGCAGACACGGCCGCCGCGGACGCGGCGGGGCCTGACCCCGGCACGTCCTGAAGGGACTACGGGGCGAGGTCGTAGGGGTAGTCCGTGAGGACTTCGCAGCCGTCGCCGGTGACGAGAACGAGGTCCTCGAGGCGGCAGCCGCCGAAGCCCTTGCGGTAGAGGCCCGGCTCGACGGCGAGCACGTCCCCCGCGACGATCGCCTCGCCGCTGCGGCCGAGCCCGGGCAGCTCGTGCACCTCGAGGCCGACGCCGTGCCCGAGGCTGTGGAAGAAGCCGTCTTCGAGCACCTCGCCGGGAGGCTTCGACAGCTGCGTCGGGTGGCCGTGCTCGGCGAAGAGGTCGCAGACGACCCGGTGCGCCTCGGCGCCCGTCACGCCCGGCCGGATGCAGGCGTAGGCGACGTCGAGCGCCTCCCGCGCCAGCGCGTGGTAGCGGACGAGCTCCTCGGGAGGCTCGCCCAGGCAGAACGTCCGGGTCATGTCTGCGTAGCAGCCGGAGGCGGGGTCGCGTGGGAAGAGGTCGACGACGATCGGCTCGCCCGGAGAGATGGGCCCGTGGCCCGGCTCGTGCCCGACCGTCGTCTCCGGCCCGGAGGAGACGAGGACGAGGTCCGGAGCGATGACGCCCTCCTCGCTGAAGATCCGCGAGGCGACCGTCTGCAGCTTCTCGCAGGTCGGCTCGGCGTCCTCACACAGCTCGGCACGGATCGCGTCCAGCGCCTTCTCGGCGGCGCGCTGCGCCCGCCGGATCCCGTCCAGCTCGGCCGGCGTCTTGACGCGGCGCCGCTCGTCGAAGAGCTCCCCCTTCGCCTCCACCTCGATCTCGTTGGCGCGCAGGTAGTCGGCCAGCTCGAGCGGGAAGTCCCGCGGCGTGACGGCGGACTCGACGCTCGCGCGCCTGCACGCCCGCAGGACGAGCTCCGGCGTCATCGCGTGCCACGAGAGGCCCTGCCCGATCAGCTCATCGAGACCGAGCTCCTCGAACGGAACGGTGTCGAGCCCGTCCACACCGGCCAGCCGGGGAATCTCGAGCGAGCCGACGAACGCCGTCCGCGTCCCGTTGCGCTCCAGGTAGACGAACGGATCGGGGACCGACACGGGAACCTCGTGACGCAGCTCGGGCGAGCGCACGGTGTCGCCGAAGATGAGGACGTCCGGCACGGCAGCGCCGATGCTACCGGGTGCGGGTAGATTCACCTGCATGGAAGAGGTGCTCGGACGGGCACGGCGGCTGGTCGGCCTCTACGAGGAGGAGGTCGCCCGCGCCATTCCTTCGGGGACCCGGCTCTTCGACGCCCACGTCCACGTGGGCCGGGACATCGACGGGATGTCGGCGCCCTACGAGGAGCTGGAGACGTTTCTGAGCGGCTCCGGCGTCGAGCGCGCCTTCGCCTTCTGCATGGACGAGCCCGACCGGGAGCCCGCCTTCCGGGCCCCGAACGACCGCACCCTCGCCGCCGCCGAGCGCTCCGGCGGTCTCCTCGTCCCCTTCGTGCGGCTCGACCTCGCCGAGGCGCCGCTCGAGGAGGCCCGGCGCTGCCTCGACCGCGGCGCGCGCGGCATCAAGCTCCATCCGCGCGCGCAGGGCTTCCTGCTGAACGACGAGCGCCTGGCGCCGATCTTCGCGCTGGCCGCGGAGCGGCGCGTGCCCATCCTCATCCACGGCGGCCGCGGGCTGCCGCCGATCGCCGACCACCTCCGCCGCCTGCACGACGCCTATCCGGAGTCGCAGCTCATCATCGCCCACGCCGGCATCGCCGACCTCGCGGCGCTCTCGGACTGCTTCGGCGGCCGGGAGGGCGTCTACTTCGACACCTCCGTCTGGAGCGCGATCGACCTCCTGGACATGATCTCCCGGGTCGCGCCCGAGCAGGTTCTCTACGCCTCCGACTTCCCCTACGGCCAGCAGCCGGGCTCCCTTCTCCTCGCCGTCCGCACGGCGCGCGTCGCCGGCCTCTCCGACCGGGAGCTCGAGGCGATGCTCGGCGCCTCGGCGGCCCGGATCGCCGACGGCGAGGCGCAGCCGGGCCTCTCCGAGCCCAAGCCCATCGAGCGTCTCGCCCAGCCGCTCGCGTTCGCCCGCATCCACAACTACCTGGCGATGGCGGCCCCGCTTCTCTGGACGCGACAGGCGGACACGATCGGCGTCCTCGGGCTGGCGCTGAACGCCTGCGCCGAGCGGGACGGCCACGTCGAGGCCCGCGAGCGCATCGCCGACCTGCTGTCCACTGCGCGCGACCTGTGGCGCTCCCTTCCCGAGACGGAGGACGAGACGGAGCGCCGGCGCCTCTCGCGGGCGACGTTTCGGCTCGTCCACGTGGCGGACATCCTCGCGCTGACGCTCGATTCGGCCGGTGACTGAGCTGCTCGTCAACGGCGGGCGCCACGAGGTGCACGGCTCCGTGCTGACGACGCTGGCGGAGGTTCTCCGCGGCCACCTCGGCCTCACCGGGACGAAGGTCGCGTGCGGCGAGGGGCACTGCGGCGCATGCACGGTCCTGCTCGACGGGGCGCCCGCGCTCGCCTGCATCACGCTCCTCGAGGCGGTGGGAGAGCGCGAGGTGACGACGATCGAGGGGCTCCGCGACCATCCGCTCGTGGACGCGTTCGTCCGCGCCGACGCTGTGCAGTGCGGGTTCTGCACGCCCGGGCAGATCGTGTCCGCGGCCGCTCTCGTCCGCGAGACGCCGGCCCCGACGCGCGAGCAGGTGCGCCACGCCATGGCCGGAAACCTCTGCCGCTGCGGGACGTACCCGAAGATCGAGGAGGCGATCTCGACGTGGCAAGGCTGATCCGCACCGAGAAGGAGGTCGAGGGCCGCTACACGGAGCAGTGGATCGTCGTCGAGGAGGACCCGCTCGACCGCTGGCCCGAGGGGCCGCTCGAGGTGGTGGGACGGCCGGCAGCGCGAGTGGACGGGCTCCAACGGGCCCGCGGCGAGGCACGCTACACGGCCGACCTCGCGCTTCCCGGGATGCTGCACGCGGCCGTCCTCCGCAGCCCGCACGCCCACGCGCGCGTGCGGCGGCTCGACTTCGCGCCCGCGCTGGAGGCGCCGGGCGTCCGGGCGGCCGTCGGGCCGGGCGACTGCGACGTGCTCGTGGAGGAGGCCGGCTACCAGGGGGCGCCGGTCGCCGCCCTCGCCGCCGACACCTTCTCGGAGGCGCAGGCGGCGCTCGCGCGCGTCGGCGTCGAGTGGGAGGTGCTCGAGCCGCTGCTCGACCCGGACGAGGCGGTGTCGCGCGGCGAGCTGATCGAGGAGGCGAGCCGCTACGAGCGCGGCGACGTCGAGCGGGGCCTCGCGGAGGCCGACGTCGTCGTCGAGGCCGAGTACCGGACGGCCACCGTCCTCCACAATGCCCTCGAGACGCATCAGGCGGTGTGCGAGTGGGAGGGCGACGAGCTCACCGTCTACATCTCGACCCAGTGGATCTGGGGCGTGCGCAAGGACGTGGCAAAGCGCCTCGGGCTGCCGCCCGACAAGGTCCGCGTCGTCTGCGAGTACATGGGCGGCGGCTTCGGCGCGAAGATCGACCCCGGCGATCACACATACCTTGCCGCCGAGCTGGCGCGCCGCACCGGCCGTCCCGTCCGCTGCGCGCTCACCAGGCGCGAGGAGAACCTCGCCAGCGGCAACCGCCACGCCACCGTCCAGCGGCTGCGGGCGGGCGCGAAGGCCGACGGCACGCTGACCGCCCTCGAGGGCGAGTTCACGATGGCGGTCGGCTGGGACGGCTTCGTCAGCTCGACGGCGGGCCCGATGAAGATGCTCTACGGCTGCGAGAACGTCCGCACCGTGGAGCTGGGGGCGAAGCTGACCACGGGCCCGAACGACGCCTTTCGGGCGCCGGGCTTCGTCGAGGGGACGTTCGGGCTCGAGCGACTGCTCGACGAGCTGGCCGCGAAGCTGGAGCTGGACCCGCTCGAGCTGCGGCGGCGGAACGGCGCCGACGCCGACCCGGTCGACGGACGCCCCTTCTCGGCGAAGAACCTCGCCGAGTGCTACCGGCGCGCCGAGCCGCACTGGGCACGGCGCGGGGAGGTTCGCGCGCGCTCCGAGGGCCCCTGGAGGCGCGGGGTCGGCCTGGCGAGCCAGGTCTGGTACGGCGGGGGCGGCCCGCCCTCCTACGCCTGGGTCCGCGTCGGCTCCGACGGGCGCGCGACCGTCCTCACGGCGATGCAGGACATCGGCACCGGCACGCGGACGGCCATGGCACAGATCGCCGCCGAGGAGCTCGGGCTTCCGCTCGAGCGGCTCTCGGTGTCGCTCGGCGACTCGTCCCGCGGACCCTACGCGGCCATCTCCGCCGGCTCGTCCACGACGCCCAGCATGGGCCCGGCCGTGCGCGCCGCGGCGGCCGACGCAGCCCGCCAGATCGTCGAGATCGCGGCCCAGCGCTTCGAGGTCGAGGAGCGCGTCCTCTCGCTGCGCGGTGGGCGGGTCGTCTCGGAGGACGGAAAGTCATGGGCGCTCGAGGACGTGACGGGCCTGCTCGAGGACGGGCAGATCCTCGGCAAGGGGTCGCGCGGCCCGAATCCAGCCGGGATGCGCGTGCTCACGTTCGGCGTCCAGGTGGCGGAGGTGGCCGTCGACGTCGAGACCGGCGAGGTCCGGGTCGAGCGGATCGCGGCCATCCACGACGTCGGCCGGGTCGTGAACCCGCTCGGCGCCTCCAGCCAGGTCGAGGGCGGCATCATCCAGGGCATCGGGCACACGCTCTCGGAGCAGCGCCTGCTCGACCCCGGGAGCGGCCGCGCGCTCACCGTGACGCTGGACGCCTACAAGCTGCCCACGATCGCGGACGTCCCGGAGATCGTGACCGAGCTGCTCGACGTGCCCGACGGGCACCTGACGAGCCTGGGCTCCAAGGGGCTCGGCGAGCCGCCGATCATCCCGACCGCCGCGGCGATCGCCAACGCCATCCGGGACGCGACCGGCGCCGACGTGCGCTCGCTCCCGATCACGCGCGAGGAGATGCTGCGAGCGCTCAGGGAGGCGCGTGAGCGCGCGTACGCTCTCTAGGCCGGCGAGCCTCGAGGCGTTGGACGAGACGGCCGTGCCGCTCGCCGGCGGCACGGATCTCGTCCCGCTCGTCCGCGACGGCCTCGTCGAGGCGGAGACGCTCGTCGACGTCCGGTCGCTCCTGCCGCGCGGGGTCGAGCCCGGCGGGATCGGCATCGGGGCGGGGACGACGCTGGCGGATCTGGAGCGCTCCGGCGAGGTGCCGGACGCGCTGCGGGAGGCGTGCCGCCTCGCGGCGTCGCCACAGCTGCGCGCCATGGGGACGATCGGGGGCAATCTCCTCCAGGCGACGCGCTGCTGGTACTGGCGGCTCGCGTTCCCCTGCTACCTCCACGGCGGCGACCGCTGCCACGCGCGCGAGGGCGAGCACCGGGAGCACGCGATCTTCGCGGTGGAGCCGTGCGCGTCCGCCCATCCGTCCGACCCCGCGGCCGCACTCCTCGCGCTCGGAGCAGTCGTCGAGACGACCCGTCGCCGCCTGCCGCTGGCCGAGCTCTACCGCCTACCGACCGAGGATGACCGGCGCCTGACGACGCTCGCCGGCGGCGAGCTGATCCTGCGCCTGCGGCTCGAGGAGCCCGACGCGAGCGTCTACCTGAAGGCCATGGACCGGCAGCGGTGGAGCTTCCCGCTCGTCGGAGTCGCGGCGGCGCGCTACGGGGAGGAGACGCGGCTCGCGCTCGCCGGCGTGGCACCGATCCCGTGGGCGCTCGGCTCCCCCGCCGACCTGGACGCCGCGACCCCGCTCCCCGGCACCGCCTACAAGGTCGACATCGCCCGCGCCCTCGTCGGCCGGGCGCTGGCAGCCGTCCGCTAGAGCCATGTCAGGGGTCAGACCCCCGGCAGGGCCGAAGCGGACGCGACGAACGCGAAACCCTGCTCCCGAGCGTGCCGACGGCCTTCGCACGGGCGCCAGTCGGCCGGGACGGCCATGACCAGTGGTCAGACCCCCTGACATGATTGTCGCGGCCGTCGTGCTCGCCGCCGGGGAGGCGTCCCGGTTCGGGGCGCCGAAGCAGCGCCTGCTCCTGCCGCGCGTGCTTGCTCGCCTCGCGGAGACCGCCCTGGACGACGTCGTCGTCGTGGCCGGCGCGCACCCGCTCGGCGACACCGCGGGAGCCGCCCGCGTGGTCGAGTGCCCCGGCTGGGAGCGCGGGCCCGGCGCCTCGCTCCGGTGCGGCCTCGCCGCCCTCGACGCCCGGACGGAGGCGGCCGTCGTCGTCCTCGCGGACGGGCCCGAGCTCGCCCCCGAGGCCGTCGACCGCGTCGTCGCGGCCTGGCGACACGGCGCGGGCGCCCTCGTCGCCGCGAGCTACGACGGCGACCGCGGGCACCCGCTCCTCGTCGGGCGGGAGCGCTGGGGCGACGTGCCGGACGAAGGCCTGCGGGCGCTCGACCCGGTGCTCGTCCCCTGCGACGACCTCGGCGCTCCGGGGGACGTGGACACGAGAGCGGACCTGGGCCTGCGGTGAGACGCAGGCTCCTGCGCCCGGCGATCCTCGTCCCGGCGCTCGTCCTCCTCGCGCTCGGCGCCGGCATCGCGTATGCGGCCTGGACGCAGCTCGACGCCGGCCGCATCGACGCCAACGAGGAGATCCTCGCCTCGCTCCCGTCGTATCCGGGCTCGGAGGAGATCGACCGGCTGACGCAGACCGGCGCCGACGGCTCGCTTCCGATCCCCGACGACGTGGTCACGAGCATCCTCTACGCACCGCCGGGCGACGCTTCCCAGGCGGACGTCGTCGAGTTCTTCGTGGATGCCCTGACACCGGAGTGGGCCGCGCGCACGACCAGCGTCACGGTGACCGAGGAGGACGCCGAGCCGGCCGGCGCCTCCGCCTTCCGGGTCGACTTCTCGCGCGGCGAGGACTGCGTCCGGCTTCTGACGTACGGCATGGCGCCCGGGCATCTCGGGCGCCGGACGTTCGCGCTCTCCGCGGAGGCCGGCGAGGGTCCCTGCGAGGAGGCGTGAGCAGCGCTCAAGCGGGCTCGCTCCCTGCCGATGAGAGAGGCAGGGTGGAACCGCTCGTCGCCGAACACTAGGTCGCCGCATGGAGGCTCACGCCGCACACTCGCCGCTGGTCGCGGCGCGCCTGCGCCGGCGGCTGTCCCTCGAGGAGGCCGCGGCGCGCGCAAGCCTCGACGTCGACGCGGTCAAGAACCTCGAAGAGGCCCGCACCTACGTCTTCCCGTCGGCGGCCGACGCGCTCGCTGCGGCGGTCGTCTACGCCTCCGCGCTCGGCATCGGCGAGCGGGAGGCGCGCGAGCTGGCCGGTCTCCCCGTGGAGTCCGTCGTCGAGCGCTGGTCGTTGCGCCGCTGGGCGATCGTCACGGCGTTCGTCGCCACGCTTGCGGGGCTGATGATCTTCGTCCTGCGCCCGCAGTTCCTCCCGGCGGAGGCGCCGGTCGTGACGCCCGCGGCGCCCACGGTGGCCGCCGCGCCGCTTCCGGAGCGCTGGGAGATCCAGGTCGACGTCTACAACGGCACTGGTCGCGGCAACGCCGCCGCCGGGCTCGCGAACGAGATCGCCGGCCTCGCCTACCGGATCGGCGAGGTGGGCAACGCCGACCGGCGTAACTACCCGGAGACCCGGGTGTACTACCCGCCCGGAGCGGACGCCGTCGCGCATCGCCTCGCCGCCGAGCTCGGCGTCGGCACGACCGCGCTTCCGGGCGGCGACGACGAGCGCCGTCTCGTCGTGATCGTCGGCAGGGCCGGCGGCTCGTAGGCCCCGGCTACGTGAGCGGCGTCCGCAGGGCGGCCAGCCGCGCCTTCAGCTCCGGCGACATCTCCTCGGCGCAGGCGCTGCGGACGTAGCGGCGGAGGCTCTCCTCGAAGCGGTAGCGCTTCTTGCAGTAGCCGCAGTCTGCGAGGTGCGACTCCGCCTCGTGGCGCTCCGAGTCGTCCAGCTCGCGGTCGAGGTACGGCTGGAGGAGCTCCTCGCACTTCTCGCAGATCATCTCGAACCCGGTCACGCGTCCTCCTCGACGGCGGTCCCTGCGAGCTCGCTCTTCAGAATCCTACGTCCTCGATGCAGACGTGACATGACGGTCCCGATCGGCACGTCGAGGATCTGCGCGGCCTCCTGGTAGGAGAAATCGCCGATGTCGACGAGGACGATCACGTTGCGAAAGTCGTGGGGCACGCTCGAGAGGGCGCTCACGATCGAGTCCTGCGAGAGCCGCTCGACGATGCGGGCCTCGTCCTCGGCGCCGGTCGTCTCCTCCAGGCGGTTGTAGAGGAAGTAGTCGCCCTCCTCCATCGGCTGCATGTCGGGGCTCCGCTGCTGGCGCCGCCCGCGGTCGATGTTGAGGTTCGTCAGGATGCGCATCAGCCAGGCGCGCAGGTTGGTGCCGGGGGTGTACGAGCGCCAGCTGCGAAAGGCGCGCGCGTACGTGTCCTGCACGAGATCCTCCGCCTCTTCGCGGGTGCCCACGAGCCGCCGCGCGACGCGGTAGACCTGGTCGGCCAGCTCGAGCACCTCCTCCTCGAAGCGGACACGGTCGCGCGCCTCGGTCGCGAGGCGGCGGGCGTCGGTCTCTGCCTCTGCCATCCGCCGGACACTAACAAGCAAACGCCCTGCTTCCGGGCGCTATTCCGCGGCTTCGGCTCAGGCCGCCGCACGAAGACGGAAGCCGGCGCGGTCGAGCGCGGCGACGATCTCGTCGCGCCCCACGCGCTGCTCGTCCCAGGCCAGCATCACGTCGCCCATGAGGGTCGCGTTGGCCGCCTCGATCCCGTCCAGCCCGCGCAGCGCCGCGCCGAGGCGCATGACGCAGCGCTCGCAGCGGATCCCGCTCACCTGGATCGTCTCCGACCTCACGACTGCAGGCCATCGTACGTGAGCTCCACGAGGCGGCGGCTCAGCGACTCGAGGCCGTCGGCGCGCCCGGCCGCGAGCTGCTCTCCAGCCTGGTCGAGCCCCTCCAGCCCGGCGAGCAGGCCGGCGCAGCCGAGCCGGTCGGCGGTGGGCTCGAGCTGCGTGAGGAGCTCCTCGAGCAGCTGCGCCGGCTCGCACAGCCGGGCGCCGTCCGGGTGCACGAGCCCGGCCGCACGCCCGAAGCGGGAGGCCGCCCAGCGGTTCTGGGCGTAGACGCCCCGGTGTGCGGGCGGCCCATCCGGATCGGCCCAGGCGACGAGCGCCTGGGCGAGCGCGGCCAGGGCGGCGGTGACCGCGAGCCGCGTCGGCTGGTCCGGCATTCGCACCTCGAGCGTGCCGAGGCGCGGGTGCGGGCGGATGTCCCACCAGAGCCGCATGAGGTCGTCGGCGAGCCCGAGCTCGCCGAGCGACTCGGCGAAGCGGGCCCAGGCGTCGTAGGAGTCGAAGGCGGGCGGCGCCCCGCTTCGCGGCAGGAGACCGAGAAGCTCTGCGCGCGTCGACGCGAGCTCGGTCTCGGCACCGGCCAGGTACGGCGAGTTGGCCGAGAGCGCCAGCACGAGCGGCAGCCACGGCAGTACCGCCTCGAGGCGCCCCATGCACTCGGCCGGGCTTCCGACGCCGACGTGCACGTGCAGCCCGCAGCAGTGCTGGCGGCGCGCCGAGGGCCCGGCGTACTCGGCAAAGCGCCGGAGCGGTGCCTTCTCCGTGACGGGCTGCTCCTCCGGCACCGCGCTCGGCCAGGTGCCGGCGGCGGCGAGGTCGAGGCCGTGGGCGCGGAGCCTTCGCCGCGCCTCGAGGCGCAGCTCGCCGAGCTCCGCGACGGCCTCGCCCACGTCGGCGCACACGCCCGTGTTCAGCTCGAACATCGTCGTGAAGAGCTCCGCCTTGAAGCGGCTCCCGTCCAGCACGCCGGCCGGGACCGGCGCCGGCGCGAGCGTCTCGGAGTCGACGACGAAGAGCTCCTCCTCGAGACCGACCGAGAAGGCGGGCGAGCGGCCGAACCGATGCGCGAGCACGGCCGGGGAGTCTAGGACGGCTTGCTGGAGGAGAGAGGTGGTCGGAGGCCCGGGCAGGCAGGACGGGCCTCCGACCGGTCAGCCCCTGGGGGGAGGG
>JAICGP010000010.1 GCA_025923055.1 Thermoleophilia bacterium | reverse complement strand
TTCCACGAGGAGCGCACGCCGAGCTTCTCCGTCGACGCCGCCGAGAAGCTCTTCCACTGCTTCGGTTGCGGCAAGGGCGGCGACCTGATCACCTTCGTGCGCGAGACGGAGGGGCTCGATTTCGTGGGCGCCATCGAGTGGCTCGCCGACCGCTACCGGATCCCGCTCGAGTACGAGGAGAGCTCGCCGCAGATCGAGGCGGGCCGCCGGCGGCGGGAGCGCCTGCTGGCGCTCCTGGAGCAGGCTGCGTCCTTCTACGAGCGCTACCTCTGGGAGGCGGCGGCGGGCGAGCCGGTGCGCGCCTACTTGGCCGAGCGCGGGCTCGGAGAGCCCATGTGCCGCGAGTTCCGGCTCGGCCTCTCACCGGGCGGCGCGGTGCTCGCCGAGAAGGCCCGCGCGAAGGGATACGCGCCGGAAGAGCTGGCCGCGGCGGGCCTCGTGAACCGGCGCGGGAACGACTGGTTCGCCGGCCGGCTCGTCTTCCCGCTCGCCGACGCCCGGGGCCGCGTCCTCGGCTTCGGCGCGCGTCGGCTCCGCGACGACGACCCGATCCCGGCCAAGTACGTCAACTCGCCCGAGGGCGAGCTCTTCCGGAAGGGCGCGATCGTCTACGGCCTCGACCGGGCCCGGGCCGCCGTCACGAAGGAGGACCGGGCCGTCGTCGTCGAGGGGTACACCGACGTGCTCGCGCTCCACCAGGCGGGCCTGCGCGCCGTCGTGGCCTCGATGGGCACGGCGCTCACGGAGCCGCAGCTCAAGGAGCTCCGCCGGCTGACGCGCCACCTCTTCCTCTGCTTCGACGCCGACGCCGCCGGCGAGGCGGCCACCCTGCGCGGCATGGAGCTCGCGGTCCGGGCCGGCTTCGACGTCCGCGTCGTCCCGCTGCCGCCCGGCCTCGATCCCGCCGACGCGGCCGACGGCTTCGAGGAGCGCCTCGCTACCGCGGTCGGCTACCTGCTCCACCGCGTCCGCCTGGAGATCGAGCGCGCTCCGTCGAAGCAGGATGCGTTCGCCCGCGTCCGCGAGGTGCTCGGCTCGGTCGAGCCCTCACCGGAGCACGCGGAGGCGGTGCGCTTCGCGGCCGACCGCCTCGACCTGCCGCCGGACACCGCTGCCGGCCTCGCGCCGCGGACGCTGGCCCGCACGGGCTCCGTGTCGCCCCGGCTGCTCGACGCGGGCGACCGCCTCGAGCGCTGGCTGCTCGCCGCCTGCTCGACGTCCCCGGACCTCGCGGAGCGCTACCTCCGCCCCCTCGACGACCGCCACTTCGACAACCCGCTCCACCGCCGTCTCCGGGCCCAGCTCGTCGGCGCGGAGGAGCTCGATCCCGACCTCGTCGCCGCCCGCGCCGAGCTCGTCGCCATCGCCGACGCCGAGCACCTGGGCGAGGAGACGGCCCAGGAGCACTTCCTCCGCCTCGAGGAGCGGCTCGTCAGGCGCGAGCTCGCGGAGCTCTCCGGCGACGACCTGGCCCGCACGGTGGAGCTCCAGGGCGTCCTCGCGAAGATCCGCGACGCGCTCGACAAGGTCGAATCGGAGCTTCGCTAGACTTCTCCGGCCGAGCGGTCCCCGGTAGCTCAATTGGTAGAGCATCCGGCTGTTAACCGGAGGGTTGCTGGTTCGAGTCCAGCCCGGGGAGTAGCAGAACCCCCGCTCGCGCGGGGGTTTCCTCGTACGTCCCGTCGGCCTCGTCTCCGAGGGACGTTTACGCCCCTCGTGCGGCGCGCACACTGGCACGTGATCCACGCGTCGAAATGCTGTTCCACGAGAGAGGAGACTCACGTGAAAGTCGCTTTGCTCCTGAAGAAGATCGGCCTCAGCAGCACGCTCCTGCACGGCCTCGGCGTCGCCTCGATCGGGGGGGCCGTCTCGCTCTGGGGCCGCTCCGCCGCCCAGTCCGACCGACACGCGCGCGCGCGGGCCGAGCGTCTCGCAATCTTCGTCGGCCTCTGGCCGCCGACGTTCTTCCTGCTCGGCAAGGTCCTGCAGGACCTCGAAGCGACGCCCGACGAGCAGGTCGAGCAGGCGCGCATGCAGGTCGCCGCGTAGCCGCGCTCCCGACGAGCGCGGCGGTCCCTTGCGACGAGCAACCGTCAGGAGGGAAGACCGATGGCGAAGATCGCCGCAGGGATCACGATCTCGCTGGGCGGCTTTGGGCCTCGAACGAGCCCGTCGCACTCGACCACGTCCGCGTGGTCCAGTCGCCGTTGCGACACACACCACGCACCGGTCGCGAAGCTCGTAGCGGCGGGCAGGCAGGCGGGAATGGCGCCGGGCCCGCGAGCGTTGTAGAGGGTGGAGCCGGAGCGGCAGTCGGAACGGCCCCTGGTCCCCGAGCCGCTCGCTCCGTCAGTCACCACGAAGAAAGGAATACCGATCACGACCACCATGCAGTCTTACGACCTCGATCGCCTGATCGAGGACGACGTCGAGGAGCAGAGCGCGGACGTCGAGGAGGGCGGCGAGGAGCCGTTCGAGCTCGACGAGGCCGCGCTCACGGCCGACGAGGACGGCTCGCTCGACTCGCTCCAGCTCTTCCTCACGGAGGTGGGCCGGCACCGCCTGCTCACGGCGCCGGAGGAGGTCGCGCTCGCGAAGCGCGTGGAGCGCGGCGACGCGGAGGCGAAGGAGCGGATGATCAACGCGAACCTGCGTCTGGTCGTCTCGATCGCCAAGCGCTACCGCGGTCGCGGCGTGCCCTTCGGCGACCTGATCCAGGACGGCGTCATCGGCCTGAACCGGGCGGTGGAGAAGTTCGACTACCGGAAGGGCTTCAAGTTCTCGACCTATGCCACCTGGTGGATCCGGCAGGCGGTGCAGCGCTCGATCGCCGGTCAGTCGCGGACGATCCGCGTCCCGACGCACGTGCACGAGCGGCGGCACACGCTCCGCCGGCACGCCCGCCGGCTCGAGCCCCAGCTCGGACGGACGCCGACGCACGAAGAGCTGGCCGAGGCGAGCGGCCTCGAGCTGAAGCACGTCGAGGAGGCGCTCGGCGTCGTCGAGGCGCGGGTCTCGCTGAACCAGCGCGTCGGGGACGAGGACGGCGCCGAGCTGGGCGACCTGTTCGCCGACGATGACGCGGACGATCCCCGCGAGCTCGCCGAGGAGTCGCTGCGGCGGCGCGCCCTCCGTCTTGCGCTCTTCGAGCTGCCCGAGCGAGAGCGGCGCGTCCTCGAGCTCCGCTACGGCATCGACGGCGAGCCTCGTTCGCTCGAGGCGATCGGCGCGGAGCTCTCCCTCTCGCGCGAGCGGATCCGCCAGCTCGAGCGCCACGGCCTGGCGACGCTCGCCGAGGCCCTGGGAGCCGACCCGGACGAGCTCGCCCTCGCCGCCTGACGGAGAAAGAGGACAAGGCCATGAAGACGACGATCCATCCCGAGACCCACGTCGCGACCGTTACCTGCACGAGCTGCGGCACGACGTTCGTCACCCGCTCGACACGACCCTCGCTCGAGGTCGAGGTGTGCTCCGCCTGCCATCCCGCCTACACGGGCGTGGAGCGGCCCGTCGCGCGAGGCGGGCGCATCGAGCGCTTCGAGCGCCGGCGGGCGGCGGCGCGGCGGTAGGTCCCCCGGTCGCTAGCGGTGCGCTCCGATGAGCGCACCGCCGGCGACCACGAGCGCGGCGCCGAGGAAGAGCCGCGGGCCGACCAGCTCGCTGCGCTTCAGGACGAGTGCGGCGAGGAGGACCCCCCAGAGCGACTCCGTCGCCACGAGCGGTGAGACGACCGTGACCTTGCCGCGGTAGTAGGCCTCGAAGAGGAGCACGTACGAGAGCCCGAAGAGGACTCCTGCCGGGAAGAAGCGGAGGAGCGCGCGGCTCGAGAGCGCCGCGACGAGCGCCCCGCGCCGCACGGCCGCCGCCCAGCCGAGCATGACGAGCGCACCCGCGACGAGCGCGGCGGCGGCCGCCTCGACCGACGCGAGCGCGGCGTCCTCCGAGTACCAGCGCACGACGATGTCGCGGGTCGAGAACGTCACCGTCGCGGCGACGGCGAACGCGAGCCCGGCGACGCGGAGGTGGGCCGGCCGCCCGGCCTCGCCGACGAGCAGGACGCCTGCCCCGACGATCAGGAGCGCACCGAGCACCAGCGGCCACTCGACCGGCTCGTCCAGGAGGACGATCGCGAGGGTGGCGCCGAAGAGGGGCGCGCTTCCGACGATCACGGAGGTTCGCGAGGCGCCGACGTCCCGGACCGCGAGCACGAAGAGGATCTGGGAGATGCCCGGGGCGAGGAGGCCGGCGAGCGCGAACACCGCGAGCTCTGTCCGCTCGGGGACGTCCCCGTCGCCTGGGACGACGGCCGCCGCGGCGAGCGCCACGAGCAAGGCGACGACCGTGCTCGCGACGGCGCCGACATCCGGCTCCGGGTGCGCGCGCAGCGCCACCCGCAGCGCGACGGTCATCGCCCCGAAGAGGAACGCCGATCCGAGCGCGAGGAGGACGGCCGCCATCGGCGCCGCACCCTAGACGGCGGGCGGGGTGAAGCAGCACGGTCAACTCCGGATGGGGGAGGGAGTCAACACCCTCGGAGGGGGGACGCGGGGGCGCCCGGGAGGCAGACTTCGATCACGGAAATCACCGGGGCCCCGATGCGGCGGGGGCACTCCGGACAGCGATTTCCACCCGAAACGGGGCCTGCGGCGGGCCCCGTTTCTCTTTCTGGAAGAGTCCTTACTCCCCGACGACCTGCACGATCCAGCGGCGGTCGCGGGAGCGGTCCAGCTCGATGAAGAGGACCCGCTGCCACGTCCCGAGGCAGAGCTCCCCGTCGCGGACCGGCACCGACTCGCCGGCCGGCCCGAGCAGCATCGCCATGCAGTGCGAGTGCCCGTTGCCGAACTCCATGTCCTCCGGGCAGATGTTCTCCGTGCGGCGGTCCCAGTCGTCGTGGGCGTAGTACTTCTCGCTCGGCACGAGCCGCCGCAGCATGCGGATGAAGTCCTCGAGGAACCCGGTCTCGAACTCGTTGACCCGCACCATGCAGGTCGTGTGCGGGGAGTACACGCACGCGATCCCATCGGTAACCCCGCTCTCGGAGACGGCGAGGCGCACGTCGTCCGTGATGTCCCTGATCTCGAGGCCGCCCTTCGTGCGCAGCGCCCGCTCGGTCTGGAAGACCTTCACGTCTCGCGCGCTCTCGGGGTCGGGGCGGCGGACGGCTCCGTCGGGCTCCGAGGCATCGCGCCTATTCTTACCATCCGTCGCCCGCGGCGCGTAACGGAACCGAGCCCTGCGCCGCGCTAAGCTCGTCACGGCCGCGGGCCCGTAGCTCAGCGGTCAGAGCAGCGGACTCATAATCCGTTGGTCCCTGGTTCGAATCCAGGCGGGCCCATCGGCCCTCTAGCCGGAATCCCGCAGCACCAGCGGGATTCCGCGTCTGTGCAGGAGGATGCCGCCCAGAACGCGATCGACGATCTCTAGAAGATCGGATGCTCCTCGGCCCAGGCGGCCGTGACGCGGTCGAGGTCCATGAACGTCGAGGCATCCTCCATGACGGCCCGCCACTCGGGGGTCCCCAGTGCCGCCTTCGCCGTGTCGATGTCGTCGAACCAGAGCTCCCCGAGCCCGGCGTAGGCAGGCTCGCTTCCGTCCGGGCCGACGGCGCAGTGGTCTTGGACGTAGCGCTTGACGCCCGGAACCTGCTCGACCAGGCGAACGTGTGCATCCCGCCAGTAGTCGAGGGCAGCCTCGCGGCTCATGCCTTCGCGGGGGTGCCACATGGTCAGTCGCTTGATCACTGCACCGACTGGCCCGGCATCCTAAATGGGCCAGGCGGCTCACCGCCGCCGGTGCCAGCTGGCTACGCTCAGTCCGTGAGCCGCCTCGACGACCGCCTGGCCGGAGACCGCGTCCTCGTCGGCGACGGCGGCACCGGCGCTCTCCTCAGCGCCGCCGTCCCGCGCCTGCGCTGTCCCGAGGAGGCGAACCTGAAGGCACCCGAGGCGGTGATCTCCGTGCACGCGGGCTTCATCCGCGCCGGCGCGGAGCTCATCGAGGCCAACACCTTCGGCGCCAACCGGCGTAAGCTCTCGGCGCAGTTCCTCGACGACCGCCTCGAGGAGATCGTCGAGCGCGGCGTCAAGCTCGCGCGCGAGGCGCGGGAGATCACGGGCGAGTCGGTGCTCGTCGGCGGCTCGATCGGCCCACTCGGCGACCTGGAGGGCTCCACCGGCGCCGAGGACGCCTACGCGGTCTTCCACGAGCAGGCGCGGCTCCTCGAGGGCCGCGGCGTCGACGTCTTCCTCGTGGAGACGTTCTACGACCTCGACGAGCTCGAGACGGCGGTACGGGCGGTGCAGGACGTCTCCTCCCTCCCGATCGTCGCGCAGCTCACCTTCGACGAGGACGCACAGACGCTGGCCGGAGTCTCGGCCCGCCAGGCGCTGGAGCGGCTTCGCTCCCTCGACGTCGCGGCCGCCGGCGCCAACTGCGGCGTCGGGCCGCAGGCCGCCCTGGCGGCGCTCTCGGACATCAGCGAGCAGGCGAACGGCTTCCCGCTCACCGCCCAGCCGAACGTCGGCCTTCCGGCCCGTTCGGGCGGCCGCATCGTCTACCCGAACGCGACGCCCGACTACTTCGCCGAGTTCGCGGCCCAGGCGCGCAGCCTCGGCGCGCGCATCATCGGAGGCTGCTGCGGCACGACGCCAGCGCAGATCGCCGCGATCCGGGCGGCGGTCGAGGAGGAGCGCGAGCCTCGCGTTCCGCTCTTCGTCGTCGACCGCGACGTCGCCGTGCGCCCTGCGACGGCGCCCGGCAAGACCCTGCTCGCCGAGCGGCTGGAAGCGGGCGAGTGGGTCGTGTCCGTGGAGCTCGACCCGCCGAAGGGCACGAACATGGAGGCGATGCTCGGCGTCGCGGCCCGTCTCCACGCCTCCGGTGCGGTGCACGCCGCCGACATCAACGACAACCCGATGGCGCGAGCCCGGCTCTCGGCGCTGATCGCGGCCGTCGCGATCGAGCGCGCGGTCGGCCTCGAGACGATCCCGCACGTGACGCCCCGGGACGCGTCGGCCATGGGCCTCCAGTCCCAGCTCCTCGGAGCCCACGCCGAGGGTGTCCGCAACGTCCTCGCCGTGACCGGGGATCCGCCTCACGTGGGCGACTATCCGGGCTCGAGCGGCGTCTACGACGTCGACGCGATCGGCCTCGTCTCGCTGCTCTCGCACCTGAACCGCGGCGAGGACTTCACCGGGAAGGCGATCGACGCACCCACGTCGTTCTTCGTCGGCGTGGCCGTCAACCCCTCGGCGGACGACCTCGACCGCGAGGTGGAGCGCTTCCGGCAGAAGGTCGAGGCGGGAGCGCGCTTCGCCATGACCCAGGCGATCTTCGACATCGCGTTCCTCGACCGGCTGCTCGACCGCCTCGGCGGCTCCTCTCCGATTCCGCTGCTCGTCGGCGTCTGGCCGCTGACCAGCTACGGCCTCGCGTTCCGGCTCCACAACGAGGTGCCCGGGATCGTGATCCCCGAGCCGGTGCAGAAGCGGCTCGCGGACGCCGGCGCGGACGCGCGCTCCCTCGGCTTCGAGCTCGCCCGCCAGCTGCTCGAGGAGTCGCGCTCGCGTGCGGCCGGGATCTACGTGATCCCCCCGTTCAAGGAGCCCGATGCGGCCCTTGAGCTCTTGCTCCCGTAGTTACACTTGCCGACATGGCAGAGCACGGCACGATGCGCGTGAAGAGCGGCCTCGCGGAGATGCTCAAGGGCGGGGTCATCATGGACGTCACCGATTCCTCGCAGGCGCGGATCGCCGAGGAGGCTGGGGCCGTGGCCGTGATGGCGCTCGAGCGCGTGCCGGCCGACATCCGCGCCGAGGGCGGGGTCGCGCGCATGGCCGACCCCACGAAGATCGTCGAGATCCAGGAGGCGGTGACCATCCCGGTCATGGCCAAGGCGAGGATCGGCCACTTCGTCGAGGCGCAGATCCTCGAGGCGCTCGAGGTCGACTACATCGACGAGAGCGAAGTCCTGACGCCCGCCGACGAGCAGCACCACATCGACAAGTGGGGGTTCCGGGTGCCCTTCGTCTGCGGCTGCCGGAATCTCGGCGAAGCGCTCCGGCGAATCGGCGAGGGCGCGGCCATGATCCGCACGAAGGGCGAGGCCGGGACGGGCGACATCGTCAACGCGGTGCGCCACATGCGGGCCGTGTTCGGGGAGATCCGCCGCCTGCGCGGGCTCGCCGAGGACGAGCTCTACACGGAGGCGAAGGGCCTGCAGGCGCCGCTCGAGCTCGTCCGCTGGGTCGCCGCCGAGGGACGGCTCCCGGTCGTCACCTTCACGGCGGGCGGGATCGCGACGCCTGCGGACGCAGCGCTCTGCATGCAGCTCGGCGCGGACGGGGTCTTCGTCGGCTCCGGGATCTTCAAGTCGGCCGACCCGATGTCCCGCGCCAAGGCGATCGTGGAGGCGACGACGCACTACTCCGACCCGGAGATCCTCGCGCGCGTCTCAACGGGCCTCGGCGAGCCGATGCGCGGCCTCGACGCCGCCGCGCTTCCGCCGGAGGAGCTGCTCGAGACCCGCGGCTGGTAGCCGCGCGCCTTCGGCCCGAGCTCGGCACCGACTCGGCACACTCGGGCCACCCCCATCACGATTCCGCATGTAGCCTCGCAGGCGGGGGCGAGGGGCCGAAGGCCCCGGGGGTAGAGTTTCTCGGGAATGAGGGCGACGCTCAGGATCGGCGTCCTGGCGGTGCAGGGCAACTTCCGCGAGCACGCTGCCGTGCTCCGGCTGCTGGGCGCGGACGTAGCCGAGGTGCGCAAGCCGGAGGAGCTCGAGGGCCTCGACGGACTCGTCATCCCGGGCGGGGAGTCGACCGCGATTCAGCGACTGGTCGACGTCTACGGCCTCGATGAGCCGCTCACGCGTTTTCAGGGGCCGCTCTTCGGCACGTGCGCCGGGATGATCCTCCTCGGCCGCGACCACCTGGGGCTCCTCGACGTCGCCGTCGCGCGGAACGCGTTCGGGCGCCAGGTCGCGAGCTTCGAGGCGGACGTGGAGCTCGAAGGGGACGACGTGCCGCTGACCGGGGTCTTCATCCGGGCGCCGCGCGTCGCGGAGGCGGGCCCCGAGGTGGACGTCCTCGGCCGGCTGCGCGGCGAGCCCGTGCTCGTCCGGCAGGGACGCATCCTCGCGGCCTCGTTCCATCCCGAGCTGACGGCCGACACGCGCGTCCACGAGCGGTTCCTGCAGCTCGTCAGGGAGGAAGGACATGTCCGGGCATAGCAAGTGGTCGAGCATCAAGCACAAGAAGGGCGCCGCCGACGCGAAGCGCGGCAAGCTCTTCTCGAAGCTCTCGCGCGCCATCATCGTCGCCACGCGCGAGGGCGGGCCCGACCCCGACGCCAACGCCACCCTCGCGACCGCCATCCAGAAGGCGCGCGACAGCTCGATGCCCAAGGACAACATCGAGCGCGCGGTCGCGCGCGGCGCCGGGGCCGGCACGGACGGGGACGCGGCCTACGAGACCGTCGCCTACGAGGGCTACGGGCCCGGAGGCGTCGCCGTCTTCGTCGAGGCGCTCACGGACAACCGCAACCGAACCGCGGCCGAGGTGCGGCACCTCTTCGCCAAGCACGAGGGGAACCTCGGCACGAGCGGCGCCGTCGCGTGGCTCTTCGAGCGCAAGGGCGTCGTCATGGTGGCCGCGGACGGGGCGGACGAGGACGAGGTCACGCTCGCGGCGGCGGATGGCGGGGCGGAGGACGTCGAGCCCGACGGCTCCAGCTTCCAGGTGACCGCCGCGCCCGACGACCTCGCCGCCGTGCGCGCCGCCCTCGACGCCGCCGGCATCGTCTACGAGTCAGCCGAGCTGACGATGCTGCCCAAGACGACGGTCGCGATCGCGGACGAGAGCACGGCCAAGAAGCTCCTCCGGCTCATGGACGCGCTCGAGGAGAACGACGACGTGCAGGCCGTCTACGCGAACTTCGACATCCCCGAGGGCATCCTCGAGGCGGTCGCGGCCTGACGGCTGTCAGCGCCTGGAAGGGTGATTTCGCTCAGCCGGGCGCCGCGCTCCGCCGATAGTCCGGACGGCGGCATGCTCATCGAGATCAGCGACCCCTCGGCGATGGACGCCCTGCGCCGGCACCTGCAGCGCCACGGCTGCCCGAGCGAGGTGCGCGGCGAGGACACGTTCGAGGTGCGCGCGCTCTGGTCGCCCGAGGCGCCGCTGACCGAGGAGCAGGTCCGGGCGAAGGTGTTCGCCCACGTCCGCGACTGGTGCGCGGGCAACCGGGGCGTGAAGGCGAACCTCCTCTCCTGAGCCGGCCCGCGGGCCGCGGCAGGAACGTCCGGGCCGGCGCCTAACCTCCAGCCGTGAAGGTCCTCGGCATCGACCCGGGCACGGCAGCATGCGGCTTCGGCATCGTCCACGAACGCGACGGCCGCCTCAGGGCCGTCGAGTACGGCTGGTGGCGGACGTCGCCGCGGGACGCGCCGGAGGCGCGCCTGAAGCGGATCCACGACGAGGTGGCCGACCTCATCGCCCGCCATGCGCCGGCTGCCGTCGCGCTCGAAGAGTCCTTCGTCGGCGCCGACGCCCGCATCGCGCTCTCCGTCGGTCAGGCGCGCGGCGCCGCGCTCGTGGCGTGCGCGGCCGCCGGGGTGGCCTGCACCGAGTACCCGCCGGCCACCGTCAAGCAGGCCGTCTGCGGCTACGGCCGCGCCGAGAAGGAGCAGATGCAGCGCATGGTGCGGTCGCTCCTGGGGCTCGCCGAGCTCCCGAAGCCGCACCACGCGGCCGACGCCCTCGCGGTCGCCGTCTGCCATGCGCTGGCGCCGCCGCTCGCCGCCCTCGCGGGAGCGCGGCGGTGATCGCGCGCCTCCGCGGCCGGCCCGTCGCTCACGACGCCGAAGGGCTCGTCCTCGACGTCGGCGGCGTCGGCTACCGCGTCCACGCGACTCCCTCCGCGATCAGGAACGCCGACGGCGCCGAGGAGGCGGTCGTCGAGACCCACCTCCACGTGCGCGAGGACGCGCTCCAGCTCTACGGGTTCGCGGACGTCGCCGAGCGCGAGCTCTTCGAGCAGCTCCTCGCCGTCTCGGGCGTCGGGCCGAAGGTGGCCCTCGCGATCGTCTCCGGCTACTCGCCCGGCGAGCTGCGGCGCGCGATCGTCCGCGAGGACGCGGCCCTCTTCCAGACGATCCCGGGGATCGGCAAGAAGACGGCCCAGCGGGTCGTCCTCGAGCTGAAGGAGCGGATGGCGCCGCTCGCCGCCGTCGAGCAGGCGCCGCACCTCGGCGCAGGCGACGGGCACGTCGTCGCCCGCGACGCGCTCGTCGAGCTCGGCTACTCCGTCGCCGAGGCCGAGCAGCGCCTGGCGGCGACGGACCCGGACCTGCCCCCGGCCGAGCGGGTGCGGGAGGCGCTGAGGGCGGCGTGAACGAGCGCATCACCACGGCAGTCCTCGCGCCGGACGAGGAGGAGCTCGACCGGTCGCTGCGCCCGCGCTCGCTGGACGAGTTCGTCGGACAGGAACGGGTCAAGGAGCAGCTCGCCGTCGCGCTCGAGGCGGCGAAGGGGAGGGGGGAGGCGCTCGACCACGTCCTCCTCGCGGGGCCGCCGGGGCTCGGGAAGACGAGCCTCGCCTACATCGTCCGGGAGGAGCTCGGCGCCGGCCTGCGCACCGTGGCCGGTCCCGCACTCGAGCGCAAGGGCGACATCGCCGCGATCCTGACCTCCCTCGAGGAGCGCGACGTCCTCTTCGTGGACGAGATCCACCGGCTCAACCGCGCCGTCGAGGAGATCCTCTACCCGGCGCTCGAGGACTTCCGGCTCGACATCGTCGTCGGGCAGGGGCCCGCGGCGAGGACGCTGACGCTCGACCTGCCACCGTTCACGCTCGTCGGCGCGACGACCCGGACGGGGCTCCTGACCACGCCCCTCCGCGACCGGTTCGGCATGACGTACCGGCTCGAGCACTACTCCCCGGCGGAGCTCGCCCGCATCGTCCGCCGCTCCGCCCGCATCCTCGACCTCGAGATCGCGGACGACGCTGCGGACGAGATCGCGCGCCGCGCGCGCGGCACGCCGCGCGTCGCCAACCGGATCCTCAGGCGCGTGCGCGACGTCGCGCAGGTGCGATACGACGGCGTCGTCACACCGGGCGTCGCCCGCGAGGCCCTCGATCTCCTCGAGGTCGACGGCGAGGGTCTCGAGCGCGCCGACCGGGCGCTTCTCGCGGCGATCGTCGAGAAGTTCGACGGAGGCCCGGTGGGCCTCTCGACGCTCGCCGTCGCGCTCGGCGAGGAGCCGGACACGATCGAGGACGTCTACGAGCCCTACCTGCTCCAGCTCGGCCTCATCCAGCGGACGCCGCGGGGCCGCACGGCGACGAAGCTCGGCCGGGCGCGCGTCGGCGCCGCCTCTGCGGACGACGCGCTCTTCTAGCTCCGGCGCTCGCCTCCCCGACCGATCCCGGGCTGTGCTACCTTCGAGCGCGACCCGGGACGGGCCGGCTGCCTCGGAGGCCGGCTGAGTTCGGGCAAGAGCAAACGAGTAGGGGAGAGAAACCTTGCAGAGAAAGCTCATGCTGCTGCTTGCTGTGCTGGCGGTCGCGCTCGTCGTGCCGCCGCTCAGCTCGACAGCGCCTCCGACGGACTCCACGGCGCTTCGCGACGCGGTGACCGTCGAGGGGATCATGGAGCATCAGGAGGCGTTCCAGGCGATCGCCGACGCCAACGGCGACACCCGGGCCAGCGGTACGCCCGGCTACGACGCGTCGCTCGCGTACGTGCAGGAGCAGCTGGAGGCGACGGGCTACTACGACGTCACTGTCCAGCCGTTCCTCTACGACGCGTTCCGCGAGCTGGCGACGCCCGTCTTCCAGCGGATCTCGCCGGACCCGAGGGACTACGTGGCGAACGAGGACTTCATCACCATGGACTACTCGGACACGGGTGACGTGACCGGGACCCTGGTGGCGACGAACGACATCGTGATCCCGCCGGGCGCCACGGCGAGCTCCTCGAGCAGCGGCTGCGAGCCGGGCGACTACGTGCCGGCGTCCACGACGGAGCCGCAGGTCGCGCTCGCTCAGCGCGGCACGTGCGACTTCCGCGTGAAGGCCGAGAACGCTGAGGCGGCCGGCTACGACGCCCTCATCGTGTTCAACGAGGGCCAGCCCGGACGCCAGGAGACGCTCGCGGGCACGCTGACCGCCGACGACACGTCGACGATCCCGGTGATCGGCACGAGCTTCGCGATCGGCGAGGAGCTCTACAACCTCGTCAACGCCGGCCCCGTGACCGTGCGCGTCGCGACGACGACCGAGATCCGCCGCGACGTGCCGACCGCGAACCTGCTCGCGACGACGAAGACCGGTCGCGTCGACCGCCAGGTCGTCGTGGGCGCGCACCTGGACTCGGTCCAGGAGGGCCCCGGCATCAACGACAACGGCTCGGGTAGCTCCGCGATCCTCGAGGTCGCGCTGCAGATGGCCGAGCTCGACGCCCAGCCCGAGAACCAGGTCCGGTTCGCGTGGTGGGGCGCCGAGGAGTCGGGTCTCATCGGCTCGCAGTTCTACGTCGACTCCCTGACGAAGCGCGAGGTCAAGAACACCGCCGTCAACCTGAACTTCGACATGGTCGGCTCGCCGAACTACGTCCGGTTCGTGTACGACGGCGACGCGTCCGACACCGCTTCGCTCGCGTCGGCAGGCTCCGGCGTCGTCGAGGACGTCTTCGTCGACTACTTCGACTCGCAGGATCTCGCCTCCGAGCCGACCGCGTTCGACGGCCGCTCGGACTACGACGCGTTCATCAGCGTCGGGATCCCGGCCGGCGGACTGTTCACCGGCGCCGAGGGCATCAAGACGCCCGAGGAGGCCGCGATCTACGGCGGCACGGCCGGTATCGCCTACGACCCGTGCTACCACCAGGCCTGCGACACGATCGACAACCTGTCGCTGCAGGCGCTGGACGAGATGTCCGACGCCACGGCCCACGCCACGCTCGTGTTCGCGATGACCCAGTCGGCCATCGAGGGCACCGACAAGGGCAAGGGCAAGGCGAAGGGGCACGCGGACTTCCTGGGCTCGAAGCTCCGGAAGTAGCCCGCGACTCGTTTCGTCGTTTCGAGGGGCCGGCGCCAGCCGGCCCCTCGTCGTCTGTCCGCGAGACTCGCTAACGCCTGAACTGGAGCTCGTGCCAGGAGGGAACGGGCGCGAGCTCGAGGAGTGCACGGCCGCCTTCCGGGTCGCGGTAGCCGAACTCGGCGCTCTCCTCGTCCCAGTCCACGTCGAGGAGGTTGTCCTTCACCCGCTGGTCGAGCCAGGCGCCGCGGAAGATGAGCTTCCTGAGCCAGTAGACGAGCGACTCGTCGTTGACGAGCGCGAGCCGCTCCCAGTGGCGGACGAGGTAGTCGCCGAGCCCGCTGCGCGGGGACGGGATGCGACCGTGGGCGGTCAGCTCGACGAGGTCGGCGGTCTCGTCGTCGTCGAGCTCGCCGGGCGCGACGAGGCCGAGCCGGACGGCGGCCGCGTTCACACGCTGCTCGAAGTCGAGAGCGTTGAAGCTGAAGCGGTAACCGAGGAACTCGACGACGAAGTCGTCGCCCGACGTGTAGTTCGCCTCGCTCACCCCGATTCGGAGCATAGCCGCCGTCCCGCGGCCGCGTCTCGCGCGCGCCGTCGGTCCGTCCGACCCGCTCCGTACGGTGGATCGCGATGCACGAGGGCACCTGGACGATGCGTCCGTGCCCCCGCGGAGAGGTACGGGCGCTGGCCCAGGCGCTCGAGCTCAGCGAGACGACCGCAAGCGTCCTCGTCCGGCGGGGCTACGGCGACGCCGAGGCCGCGCGGGCCTTTCTCGAGGCGCGGCCGCCCGGCCACGACCCCTTCCTGCTCGGCGCCGTCGAGCCGGCGTGCGCGCTGATCCGCGCGACGGTCGCCGCCGGGCGGCGCATCTGCGTCCACGGCGACTACGACGTCGACGGCATCTGCGCGACGGCGCTCGCCGTCACGGTCCTCCGCGACCTCGGCGCCGAGGTGGACTGGCACCTGCCGAGCCGCTTCGAGGAGGGCTACGGGATCTCGCGGGAGACGCTGGGGCGCCTCGCACGGGAGGGCTACGGGCTCGTGCTGACCGTGGACTGCGGGATCACTGCCGTCGAAGAGGTCGCTGAGGCGCGCGCCGCCGGGCTGGACGTCGTCGTCACCGACCACCACCGGCACGGCGAGACGCTCCCCGACTGCCCCGTCGTGGCGACTCGCCCCTCGGACTACCCGTTCCCGGAGCTCTGCGGCACGGGCGTCGTCTTCAAGCTGCTCGAGGCGCTCGGAGCGGAGGGGCTCGAGCGGCACCTCGATCTCGTCGCCCTCGCCACCGTGGCCGACGTCGTCCCGCTCGTCGACGAGAACCGGGCGCTCGTGACGGCCGGTTTGCGCCGGCTCGCGCGCACCGACAAGCCGGGGCTCCGGGCGCTCATGCGGGCGGCGGGCGTCGACCCGGGGGCGCTCGACACGGGCGCCCTCGGCTTCCGCCTCGCCCCGCGCATCAACGCCGCCGGCCGGCTCGGCCACCCGGGCGCCGCGCTCGACCTCCTCCTTACCGGGGACGAGCCGGAGGCGGGCCGCCTCGCCGGCGAGCTGGAGAAGCTGAATCGCGACCGCCAAGCGGTCGAGGAGCGCATCCTCCGGGAAGCGACGCGCCAGGTGGACGACTGGCCGGAGCCGCACCGTCGGCGCCTCGCGTACGTGATCGCGGGCGAGGAGTGGCATCGCGGGGTGATCGGCATCGTGGCGTCGCGGCTGGTCGAGCGCTTCGGGCGTCCGGTCGTCCTCGTTGCCGGCGGAGAGGCCGGGGAGGAGTGGACCGGCTCCGGCCGCTCGATCCCCGCCTTCGACCTCCACGGCGGCCTCGGCGCCTGCTCGGATCTGCTCGGCCGCTGGGGCGGCCATCGCGCCGCTGCGGGGCTCTCGATCGTCCCCGAGCGGCTCGAGGCCTTCGCGGAGGCCTTCGCCGAGCACGCGGCCGGCGTCCTGACCGAGAGCGACCTTCGGCGCGTGACGACCGTGGACGCGGTCGTCCGCGGGCGCGAGCTGACGCTCGACCTCTGCGAGGAGCTCGAGCACCTCGGCCCCTTCGGCCTCGGGAACCCGAACGTGACGCTCCTGGCGGTCGGCTGCGAGCTCTCGGAGCTCGGCGCCGTCGGCGAGGGCAAGCACCTGCGACTCGCCGTCACCGCCGGCGGCGCGCGCTCGGGCGCCATCGCCTTCGGGCGCGGCGCGGCGCTCGACCGCTACCGCCGTCCCGGCAGCTACGACGTCGCCTTCAGGCTGGGCGCGAACCGCTGGAACGGGACGGTGACCCCACAGCTCGTCGTCCGCGAGATCTTCGACACGCCCGAGCGCTACCACGAGCTGAGACGGAGCCTGCTCGCCGAGTGGCGGGCCGGGCCGGACGCATGGAGCCCATTGGCGCGCGCGGTCTTCTCCGAGCTCGGGCTCGAGGAGGAGCCGGAAGTCTGGCGGCCGCTCGTCGAGTCGCCCGCCTTCCGGGCGGCGCTCGCCGAGGAGCCGCTCGCGGCCGCCGCGTAGCCGATCGCGGAGAAGAGCGCGCGCCCCCAGAGCATCGCGTCTTGTCCAGTTTGTCGCGTGTAGCGTCCAGGCGATGGCCAAGCTGACGCCTGAGGAAATGTGGGAGCGGATGCTGACCGGCGACTCTCCCGGCCTCCAGGTCATCCGGCGCATCTGGGGGGCGGTGCCATCGCCGCCTCGCTGCAAGCTCTGCAATGCCCCTTTCGGTGGGCCCGGCGGTGTCCTGATGCGGGCGATCGGACGCGGCCCGTCGCCACTGAACCGGCGGCTCTGTAAATGGTGCCTCCGCGGCGTCTACAAGCATCCCGGAGGTGCCGAGGTCGAGATCTCGGTGCTGTTCGCGGACGTCCGCGGGTCGACAGCAATCGCCGAGCGCATGCTGCCGGAAGAGTTCTCGCGCTTGCTGGCGCGCTTCTACGGGGCGGCGGCCGGGGTCATCGACGAACGGGACGGCATCGTCGACAAGTTCCTCGGCGACGGCGCTGTGGCGCTCTTCATCCCCGGCTTCGCCGGGAGCGACCACGCGGCGGACGCGATTGCAGCCGCGCGCCGCTTGCTCGAGCAGACCGGCAACGACGGCCGAGACCCGTGGATTCCCGTCGGCGCCGGGATCCACACCGGCAACTCCTTCGTGGGCAGCGTCGGGGAAGGTGATGCTCGCGACTTCACCGCGCTGGGCGACACCGTCAATACGGCCGCGCGGCTGACGGGCCTCGCCGGGGCGGGTGAGATCCTGATCAGCGCCGAGGCGGCCACCGCGGGCGGCCTCGAGCAGACGGGGCTCGAACGACGGACGCTGAAGTTACCCGGAAGGGAACAGAGCGTCGACGCATGGGTCACAACGCCTGGGACGTAGACGTCGCCGCTGGCAGAGTCCGCACGCTGCGGCGGGAGCCGGTGCTCCTCGCGCCGGCAACGAGAGCGCGCTCGCCCAGCCGAACGCCCGTCGGAGCCGTGTAGGGCGGAAGCTAAGATTTGCGCATGGCGGGTCAGGTGCTCACCGCGTCCGCCGAGCGGCATCACGAGCTCTTCGACCAGCTCGTGGCCGAGGTGGCCGCCTACAACCCCGACGTCGACCGGGACCTCCTCGAGCGCGCCTACCGCTTCGCCTCCGAGGCTCACGAGCACCAGCAGCGCCGCAGCGGGGAGGACTTCATCCTCCATCCGCTCGGCGTCGCCTCCATCCTCGCGGAGCTGCGCCGGCGGGACACGACCATCGCGGCCGCGCTCGTGCACGACGTGGTCGAGGACACCGACGCGACCATCGAGCAGGTGCGCGAGGAGTTCGGCGACGAGATCGCCCGCCTCGTCGAGGGCGTCACGAAGCTGACGCGGATCCACTTCCAGAGCCGCGAGCAGGCGCAGGCGGAGAACTACCGGAAGATGGTCATGGCGATGGCGCAGGACCCGGACGTGATCCTGATCAAGCTCGCCGACCGGCTCCACAACATGCGCACGATCGAGTACCTGGGCAAGCAGAAGCAGCTCCAGAAGGCGCGCGAGACGCTCGAGGTCTACGCGCCGCTCGCCCATCGCCTGGGTATCCACACGGTCAAGTGGGAGCTCGAGGACCTCGCCTTCCAGACGCTCCACCCGCGCAAGTACACCGAGATCCAGGCCATGGTGAACCAGCGGCGGGCCGAGCGGGAGCGCTACGTCGAGGGCGCCGGGAAGGTGCTCCGCAAGGAGCTCGAGAAGGTCGGCATCCCCGCGGAGATCTCGGCGCGCGCGAAGCACTTCTACTCGATCTACGAGAAGATGGCCAAGCGCGGGAAGGAGTTCAACGAGATCTACGACCTGACCGCGATGCGCGTGATCGTGCAGCGCGCCGGCAAGGAGGGGGAGCGCGACTGCTACGGCGCGCTCGGGGTCATCCACTCCCTCTGGAAGCCGATGCCCGGCCGCTTCAAGGACTACGTGGCCATGCCCAAGCTCAACATGTACCGCTCCCTCCACACGACGGTGATCGGGCCGGAGGGCAAGCCTCTCGAGATCCAGGTCCGCACGGAGGACATGCACACCACCGCGGAGCACGGAATCGCCGCGCACTGGGTGTACAAGGGCGGCAAGGGCAAGAAGGCGGCCGCGGAGCAGCTCGCGTGGATGAAGCAGCTGGCCGACTGGCAGCGTGAGGAGTCCGACCCGCAGGAGTTCCGGCGCGCCTTCCCGGAGCTCGCCTCGGACGAGGTCTACGTCTTCACGCCCAAGGGGGAGGTCAAGAACCTGCCCGGCGGCTCGACTCCGATCGACTTCGCGTACTCGGTCCACACGGACGTCGGCCACCGGACCGTCGGCGCGAAGGTGAACGGCCGCATCGTCCCGCTCCACTACCGCCTGCGGAGCGGCGACTTCGTCGAGATCCTCACCTCGAAGCAGCAGGGCCGCGGGCCCTCGCGCGACTGGCTCTCGCTCGCCGTCTCCTCGCGCGCCCGCAACAAGATTCGCCAGTGGTTCAGCCGCGAGACGCGCGAGGTGGCCGAGCAGCGCGGTCGCGAGTCGCTCGAGAGCGCGCTCAAGCAGCACAACCTGCCCTACAAGCGGCTGGCCGGCTCGCCGCTCCTCGCCGAGATCATCCGCGAGATGGGCTTCAAGAAGGCGGAGGACTTCTACCTCGCGCTCGGCTCGGGGAAGCTCCAGGTCTCGCAGGTGGCCAACAAGGTCCTGCACCGGCTCAAGACGGAGCAGGTCGTGGAGGAGGAGGCCCTCCCACGCAAGCCGAAGGCGCGCGAGGCGGTCGCCTCCCAGAACTTCGGCATCAACGTCCCGGGCGTCGAGGACGTCCTCGTCCGGCTGGCGAAGTGCTGCACGCCGGTGCCGGGCGACGAGATCGCCGGCTACATCTCGCTGGGGAAGGGCATCACGATCCACCGGCTCGACTGCCCCAACGTGAAGGCGCTCATGCGCAACCCGGAGCGGTTCACGCCGGTCGAGTGGGACGGGGGAGCCTCGCAGAGCTTCCGCGTCCAGATCGCCGTCGTCTCCTGGGACCGGCCCCGCCTCCTCGAGGACGTCGCCCGCACCTTCGCCGAGCACGGCGCCAACATCGTCGAGTACGGCGGCCACGTCGAGGACCAGATGGCCAAGAACTGGTACGTCGCCGAGGTGGGGGACATCAAGGCGCTGCGCGCCCTCCTGAGCGCCCTCCGGAACGTCGAGTCGGTCTTCGACGCCTACCGCGTGACGCCGAACTGATGCAGGACCGCCGTCTGGCGTTCCTGCGCGAGCTCGAGCAGGCGGACGAAGCCGTCGCCGCCGTGCTCGCCGAGCTGGACGAGCTCTACGTCGAGTGCGAGCGCGTGCGCCTCCGGGCGCTCGAGCTCGAGGCGTTTCTGGCCCGGCTTCCCGCCGCCCGCGAGGCGGCCGCGGCCGCCGCGGCCGAGAGCGAGCGCGGTGTCGAGGAGGCCCGCCGGGTCGCGGCGGCTGCCGCCGCCGACCTGCGGGCGGCCGACCTCGAGGGCGAAGACGAGCGGCTCGCGGCGGCCCGGCGCTTCGACCGGCGCGCCCGGGACGCGCTCGGGATCGCCGAGCGCCGCGCGGCCGCTGCCCGCGAGGAGGTCGAGCGCCTGGAGCGCGAGGGCGAGGAGGCGGCCCGTGAGGCGGAGGCGCTCTCGCGCCGTGCCGGGGAGCTGGCGGCGGCGCTCGCCGAGCGGCCGGGCGTGGCGGAGGACGCGGCGACGCCGCCGGAGCCGGGGCTCGCCGGGATCGCCGACTGGGGCACGCGGGCGCGCGCGGGGCTGCTGGTGGCGCGCAGCCGGCTCGCCGCCGAGCGCGACGCCGTCGTGCGACAGGCGAACGAGCTCGGCACCCTCGTGCTCGGCGAGCCGCTCACGGCGACGAGCGCCGCGGGCGTCGCCCGCCGCGTCGAGCGCGAGCTGCAGACTCCCTAGCGGGCGTCCCCCGGACGAGGGACGCCGTCACCCTTTCGAGTCACTCGAGCGAGGGATCTCGTGCCCCGTTCGGGGGAGACGAGGAGCGTCGAGAGCGCTCGCGGCTGCGAGACCTTGTGTTCCACCGTCACGAGGCGACGACGCTTCGACCCCGACGCAACACCGGTGACGAGCGGGGGACTCGAGCTCGTGCGCGTGAAACACAAGCTCGCCCGGCCGGCCCGCCCGGTGCTACGAGCCGGGTACGCACATGAGCTCGAGCTTGATGCCGTCCGGGTCGTAGAAGAACACGGCGTAGTAGCCCTCGCGGTACTGCGGGTACTCCGCCGGGCCGCTCTCGATCTCGACGGCGCGGGCGCGCAGCCAGTGGGCGCGCTCGTCGACCTCCGCCCGTGTCGCGAGCTGGAAGGCGACGTGGTGGACGCCGACGGCGTAGCGGTCGTACGGGCCCCCGTTGGCGTCAGACTGGCGCTCGCGGAGCCCGAGCGCGAAGCGCCCGCTCGGCTCGTCACCCGGCCGCGAGAGGTAGACGACCCGCTCGCCCCGCTCGCCCTCGATCTCGCTCGCGCGCGTGAGCCCGAGCAGCTCCCGGTAGAACGGCAGGCTGCGCTCGAGCGACGTCACGACGAGGTCGAGGTGATCGAGCGCCCGGATCACGTGCCCGCCTTCGCGCCGTCCTTCTCGCGGGCGGCGAGGCAGTGCGGCGACACGAGGAGCGCGACGCGCTCGAGGAAGGCACGGTCCTCGGGCCCGAACGCCGTCGGAACGTCCGAGTCGATGTCGATCTCGCCGACGACGCGGCCCTCGAAGGCGACGGGGACGACGATCTCGCTGCGCGTCGAGAGGAAGCACGCGAGGTAGCGGTCGTCGGCGTTCACGTCGTCCACGACCTCCGTCAGGCCGCTCGCGGCCGCGGCGCCGCAGATGCCGCGTCCGATCGGGATCCGCACGTGCTCGGTCGCCTGCGGGCCCTTCCACGGGCCGAGGACGAGGTCGCCTCCCTCGACGAGGTAGATCCCGACCCAGGAGTAGCGTTCGAAGCGGTCGTGCAAGACCTCGACCGTCCTGCGCAGAACCTCGCCGGCGTCGCGCTCGCGGTTCACGATCCGGTCGACCGCCTCGAGCGCGCCGCGGTAGGTGTCGGCCGTGGCGCTCACGCGGCCGGGAGGGCCAGCTCGAGATCGGCCCCCTCGAACGCCGCGACGGCGCTGCGGTAGTCCTCCGGCACGGGAGCCGGACGGCGGTCGGCGGCCGTGACGTGCACGAGCGTCTGCTCCGCCGTGCACATGAGCACGTCGTCGTCGACGCGGTAGGCGCAGTACGCGCTCGTGAGGCTCGTCCGGCCGATGCGCTTCGTCCGCACGAACACCTCGAGCAGGTCGTCGAACCGCGCGGGAGCCTCGTAGAGGACCGCCGAGGCGCGCATCACGAGCTCCTCGGGACCGGCCTCCCGGGCGAGCAGGCCGAGGTGCCGGGCGTACTCGACCCGGGCCTGGTCGAAGTACGGGAGGTAGCGGCCGTAGTAGACGATCCCCTGCGCGTCGGTGTCAGAGAAGCCGACGCGGGTGTAGGCCGAGAACTTGAAGGGAGGCTTGCGGTCCGTCACCCGGCCGTGGGACACGCTCACGGCCGCAGATCCTAGCGACCCGACGAGGTTGCGCCGGGCGCCGACCTATGTCAGCCTCTCTGCCGCGAAGCCCGGGAAACGAGATGGAGGGGAGTCCATGAAACGCTTCGTCCTCATGGGCGTCGTCGCCCTCGCCGTGCTGGCTCTGGGGTGGCCGGCGGCGGCAGGCGCGGCGCAGCCCGTCAGGGTATCGCTCGACCAGTACAAGGCGACGGTCAGCCAGGAGGTCTATCGCGACCTGGTCGCGAAGGGGTTCGACATCGTCGCCGAGGAGAACCTCGCGACGGGCGAGGTCGAGATCGACCTCGTCCTCACGAAGGCGCAGGTGCGCTCCCTGCGCCGGCAGGACGTGGGCGTCAGCCTGCGCCGCAACAAGTTCGGACAGAGCGCCCGCCAGTTCGCAGCCGCCCAGGCGGTGAACGGCTTCACGGTCTGGCGCGACTACGACGGCCCCGACGGCCTCAGGGCCTACCTGTACAGGATCGCCCGCCGCAACCCGCAGATCGCGAAGCTCGTCGTCCTCGGCCACACGGGCCAGGGCCGCGAGATCATCGCCCTCAAGCTGACGCAGGGCGCGCGCGGCCAGGCGGACGGAAGCCGGCCGGCGGTGCTCTACTCGTCGACGCAGCACGCGCGCGAGTGGATCTCCCCCGAGGTGAACCGGCGCCTGCTCCAGCACTTCGTGAACGGGTGGCGCGCGAACCGGAGGGCGATCCGGGACCTGCTGAAGGAGAACGAGCTCTGGTTCCTGCTCGTCGCGAACCCGGACGGCTACCAGTACACGTTCCAGAGCGAGGACACGCGCCTCTGGCGCAAGAACCTGCGCGACAACAACGGGAACGGGACGACCGAGGTCGGCGACGGCGTCGACCCGAACCGCAACTACCCCGAGCACTGGAACTACGACGAGGAAGGGTCCTCGAGCGTCGCCTCGAGCGACACGTACCGCGGCCCGTCGGCGGCCTCGGAGCCCGAGACGCAGGCGATGATGTCGCTCTACGACCGCGTCGACTTCGCCTTCCACGTCAACTGGCACTCGGCCGGCCAGTGGCTGCTCTATCCGGAGGGATGGCAGATCGGGACGCCGACCGCTGACGATCCGATCTACTTCGCCCTCTCCGGGAACCTGGACAACCCGGCGATCGAGGACTTCCACCCCGGCCTCTCGTCGGACGTCCTCTACGTCACGAACGGCGAGACGACCGACTTCGCGCATACCCAGCGGGGGGCGCTCGCGTGGACCCCGGAGCTCTCCGAGGGCTGCGACGGCTGCGGGTTCGTCTTCCCCGACGACCCCGCGCTCGTGAGGGAGGAGTTCCTGCGGAACCTCCCCTTCGCGCTCGACGTCGCCAGGTCGGCCTCCGATCCCGACGACCCGGTCTCGCACCTGGGCATCGAGACGAAGCCGTTCTACCTGAAGAGCGACGACACGTACAAGACGGGCCTGCCGCTCGCCAACTTCACGTTCGACGTCTCCTACGGCGACCCGCAGGAGGTGCGCGTGCTGGCGAAGCGGGCGCTCGGAGCCGTGACGCTCAAGTACAGCATCAACGGCGGTCCCGTCCAGAGCGGGCCGACCGAGGAGTGGGACGGCGGCGAGCGCTACGGCGGCCAGTCCGACGTCTACTACCACGTCATGAGCGGCACCGTCACGGGGACGAGCCCCGGCGACAGCGTCGAGGTCTGGTTCGAGGGCGGCGGCGAGGCGAGCGAGTCGTTCACGTACACGGCCGCAGTCGAGTCGTCGAACGACGTGCTGATCCTCGCTGCTGAGGACTACTCGGGCGCCTCGCCCGGGCAGACTCCGGGGCCGCACTACCTCTCGTACTACGAGGACGCCCTGGCCGCGAACGGGATCGGCTACGACGTCTACGACGTCGACGCCCGCGGGCGCAAGGCACCCACGGCCCTCGGCGTGCTCTCGCACTACGACGCCGTCGTCTGGTACACCGGCGACGACGTCGTCACGCGCGAGCTCGGCTGGGCGGCCGGCAACGCCTCGCGGCTCGCAATGGACGAGCTCCTGCACGTCCGCGAGTACGTGAACGCGGGCGGGCGGCTGCTCTACGCCGGCCAGAACGCGGGTGCGCAGTACACGCCGAACGTCGGGACGCAGCTCTACGACCCGACCGAGGAGAACGCTCAGTGCCGCGCGCTTCCGCCGACGGAGGACCCGAGGCGCTGCCTCGCGCTCTTCGGCTCGGGCGACGCCATGAACGACGTCCTC
Source organism: Thermoleophilia bacterium (assembly GCA_025923055.1). Taxonomy (GTDB): domain Bacteria; phylum Actinomycetota; class Thermoleophilia; order Gaiellales; family Gaiellaceae; genus JAIBJN01. Next base: position 2,516 of record JAICGP010000010.1, on the reverse strand, counting down.
GAGTACTGGTTCGGCGCCTACCTGCTCAACTTCGGCGCCGGGCTCGGGGAGGACAACGTCCTCGACGTGATCGGCGTCGACACGCCGTTCAGCTCGCTGACGCTCATGTTCAACGGGCCGGACAGCGCGCAGAACCACGGCAACGCGAACTCGTTCATCGCGACGAGCGGCATCCTGCCGGTGGACGAGTACCCGCAGTTCGAGAGCTGGGTCTCGGCGAAGTACGACCGGCCGGGCGGGCCGTTCGACCCGCACACCGGCGAGGCCTACGTCTACTCGCAGATCGCCGACGTCGCGTACAAGCGCCTCACGCGCACGGTCGACGTCCCAGCGGGCGGCGGAACGCTCTCGTTCTGGACGTCGTACAACACCGAGGTCGACTGGGACTACCTGTTCGTCGAGGCCCGGACGCCGGGCGGGACGAACTGGACGACGCTCCCCGACCTGAACGGGCACACGACCCAGAGCACGGGGCAGAGCTGCCTCCGCGGCAACTCCGGCGGCTGGCGGACGCTGCACCCGCAGCTCGACCACTACCAGACCCAGACGGGCGACACGACCTGCGACCCGACCGGGTCGACCGGAGCCTGGCACGCGGCCTCCGGCGACTCGCACGGCTGGCAGGAGTGGGAGGTCGATCTCGGCGCCTACGCAGGCGGACAGGTCGAGATCTCGATCGCCTACGCGACCGACTGGGCGACGCAGGGCCTCGGCGTCTTCGTCGACGACGTGACCCTGCCGGACGGAAGCACGACCTCGTTCGAGGGCGGGGACACGGGCGGCTGGGCCGTGAGCGGCTCGCCTCCCGGCAGCGCCCCGAACGCGAACGACTGGATCTTCACGACGGCCGCCGGCTTCCCGGAGGGCGCGGCGATCACCACGCCCGACACGATCTACCTCGGCTTCGGCCTGGAAGGCGTGAACGGAGCGGCCACGCGTGCTGCCGTGATGGATCGTGCGATGGACTTCCTGCTCGTGCCCTAACGGCCCGGCAGACGGTCTGCTCGAGGGCGGGGCTTCGGCCCCGCCCTCGGCGTGTCTACGAGCGGATCACGGCCAGGGCCTCGTCCCGCTTTCGCTCCATGAGCGTGCGGTCGAGGGCCTCGAGGTTGAGCCGCAGGAGCGGCTCCGTGTTCGAGGGGCGCACGTTCAGGTGCCAGTCGTCCGCAGTCACCGAGATCCCGTCCAGGTGCGAGATCTCGCCCTGCCGGCCGAAATGCTCCTTGAGCTCCTGGAGCGTCAGGGCGACGTCGTCGACGCGTGAGTTGATCTCGCCGGTCAGGAAGTACCGCTCTCGGTAGGGACGGAGGATCTCGGAGAGCTTCTGCCCTCGCTTCGAGACCAGCTCGAGCATGAGGAGCGCGGGGATCGTGCCCGAGTCGGCCTGCGTGAAGTCGCGGAAGTAGTAGTGGCCGGAGACCTCGCCGGCGAAGACGGCGTCCACCTCGCGCATCCGCAGCTTGATGAACGCGTGGCCGACGCGGTTGGGGAGCGCCCTGCCTCCGGCCGCCTCGACCGTGTCGCGGACGGCCCAGCTCGCGCGGACGTCGTAGATGACGGTCGCCTCCGGCTCCTTCTCCAGCATCGACGCCGCGAGCAGGGCCGTGACGAAGTCGCCCGGCACGAACTGGCCGGTGTCGTCCACGAAGAAGCAGCGGTCGGCGTCGCCGTCGAAGGCGATCCCCAGGTCGGCGCCCTCTTCCTTCACCTTGCCGACGATGAAGGCGCGGTTCTCCTCGAGCAGGGGGTTCGGCTCGTGGTTCGGAAAGGTCCCGTCCGGCTCGAAGTAGCAGCGGACGGCATCCACCGGCAGGCGCTCGAGGATAGGAGGAAGCATGGCGCCGGCCATCCCGTTCGCCGCGTCGAAGACGACCCGGAGCGGCCGGATCGCGGCCGGGTCGACGAAGGACACGACCTTGTCGACGAAGGCCGGATAGACGTCGTGGCTGCGGACCTGTCCAGGGGTCTGACCCCCTGACACGTCTCCGAGGGACAGGGCGCGGTCGCGAACGTCGAGGAGCCCCGAGTCGGCGCCCACGGGGAGCGCGCCCCGGCGGACGATCTTCATCCCCGTGTACTCCTTCGGGTTGTGCGAGGCGGTGACCGCGACCCCCCCGTCGAGGCCCAGCTCGCCGACGGCGAAGTAGAGCATCTCCGTCCCGACCATGCCGATCTCCTCGACGTCCACACCGTGATCCGCGGCGCCGCGGATCACGGCGTCCGCCATCGGAGGAGAGGAGACGCGCATGTCGCGACCGACCGCGATGCGCTTCGGCTCGAACTGCTCCGCGTACGAGCGGCCGATCGCGTACGCGCCCTCCTCGTCCAGCTCCGACGGGTAGACGCCCCGGATGTCGTACGCCTTGAAGACCTTGGGGTCTAGGGCCATGCGTCGGCGAGTTTACGCCGGGTGGCCTCGAGCGCCTCGGGCATCACCTTCACGTCGGCGAGAACCGGCATGAAGTTCGTGTCGCCCGCCCAGCGCGGCACCACGTGCAGGTGCACGTGGTCGACGA
>JAICGP010000009.1 GCA_025923055.1 Thermoleophilia bacterium | reverse complement strand
GCTCCTGATCGGTCAGCAGACCTCCGAGGAGCTGAAGCTCGAGATCGGCTCCGCCTGGGACCTGAACCAGGAGGTCTCCGCGGAGGTGCGCGGCCGCGACATGCTCACGGGCCTGCCGAAGACAGTCGTGATCACGTCGGAAGAGGTGCGCCGGGCGCTCGACGAGCCCGTCAACCAGATCATCGACGCGATCAAGTCGACGCTCGACAAGACGCCGCCCGAGCTCGCGGCCGACATCATGGATCGCGGCATCGTGCTGGCGGGCGGCGGCGCCCTCCTCACGGGGCTGGCCGAGCGGCTCCGCGAGGAGACGCAGATGCCCGTCCAGCTGGCCGAGTCGCCCCTCACGTGCGTGGCCGTCGGCTCCGGCCGCAGCCTGGAGGAGTTCGAGGTCATCCACCGCTCGGCGAAGGCCCGCCAGCGGAACGGCCGCCGCCGCTAGCGGCAAGCGACCGCGAAGCCGCGCGCGGCGACGGTTTCCGGGCGATTCACTACACTGGTTCGCTCCGTGCCCCGGCAACGCACAGCACGGCTCCCGGTGCTGGACGCTCCCGTCCGGCGCGGTGAGGGCCCTTCCTCGCGAGCGGGACGCGCCTTCAGGGCGCGGCTCGTCGCGGCCGTCCTCGTCCTCGTCTCCCTCGGGCTGATCACCGTCTACTTCCGCGAGTCGGACGACGGCCCGCTGCATGCGGCCCAGCGGATCGGCGTCTCAGTGCTGATGCCGTTCGAGGTCGCCGGCGAGCGGGTTGCGCGCCCCTTCCGCGACGGCTGGGCCTACCTCTCCGACCTCTTCGACGCCAAGTCCGAGGCCGACCAGCTCCGCCGCGAGCTCGAGGATACGCGCAACGCGCTCATCGCCGCCCAGACGCAGGCGCAGGAGAACGAGCGGATCGCCGCGATCGCCGACTTCATCGCCAGCCCCACCTTTCCGGAGGACTACGAGCCGATCGTGGCGCGCGTCGTCGCGCGTCCGCCGACGCCGTACGAGCAGGAGGTCGTCATCGCCGCCGGCACCGACGCCGGGGTGCGCGTCAACGCCCCCGTCGTGACCGACGACGGTCTCGTGGGCCGCGTCACCGAGGTCACCTCGAACAGCGCGAACGTCATGCTCATCACCGACCAGCGCAACGCCGTCTCCGCCGTCGTGCTGGGCAGCGCCGCGCCCGGCATCGTGCGACACGGGATGAGCGCCTCGTCGCTCATCCTCGACCGCGTCGCCAAGGAGGAGCTCGTGGAGGAGAAGGACCTCGTCGTCACCTCGGGCTGGCGCACCCTCCGCTTCGAGTCGCTCTTCCCGCCGGGCATCCCGATCGGCACGGTGAAGTCGGTCGGCCAGCAGGACGTGGACCTCTACAAGCGGATCCAGATCGCTCCCCTCGTCGACTTCGACTCGCTGGCCGAGGTGATCGTGCTCCGGGAGAAGCCGCGCGCGGAGCGGGGCGCGAAGGCGAAAGGGGCGAACGCGGGGCAGAAGAAGCGGCCGTGATCGGGGTCGAAGCACTGAAGGCGGGCGGCCTGCTGCTCCTCGCCGCGCTCGTCCAGCTCTCGGTCGCCGAGTGGATCGAGGTCGGCGAAGGCCATCCGGACGTCGTCCTCGTGACCCTCGTGGGGCTCGCGCTCCTCCGCGGCCCGATCTTCGGCGCCGCCGCCGGCTTCTGGGCCGGCCTCGTGCTCGACACGGCGTCGTTCGGGACGTTCGGCCTCACCTCGCTCCTCCTCACCCTGGCCGGCTACGTGACCGGGCGCTTCGGAGAGCTGACGACGCGCTCGTCGGCCCACCCGCTCCTGATCGCAGTCGCGTTCGCGACGACCGGAGTGACGCTCGCCTCGGCGGTCCTCCACTTCATGCTCGGCCTCACGGTCCCCGCCTCGCACCTCTTCCTCGGCGTCCTCGTTCCGACGCTGGCGCTCAACATGCTCCTCGCCTACCCGGTCTACGGGCTCTGCGCGAGGATCTTCCCGCCGCAGGTTCGCATCCGCCGCGAGGGGGCGACCGCCGGTGTCTAGCACGCTCCGCGAGCGCGGGACGCGCGCGCCCGGCTTCCTGCCGCCGGATCCCCGGGTCGAGGAGCCGTACCGCTTCACTCCGCAGATGGCGTTGCGGATCGCGGTGCTCGGCGTCCTCGCGATCGTCGTCTTCGCGGCGCTCTTCTTCCGTCTCTGGGCGCTTCAGGTGATCTCCGGCGAGCGCTATCTGGAAGACGCGCGCAACAACCAGATCCGCAGCTTTCGGCTCTTGGCTCCGCGCGGCTCTATCATCGACCGCGACGGCGCCGTGCTCGTCTCCAACATGCCGGGGACGCTCGTCCAGATCTGGCCGGCGGCGCTCGACGAGACCCCGGTCTTCGAGCGCGACCGGCTCCTCCGGCGGCTCTCCCAGCTCCTCGGCGTCCGCTTCAGGAAGGTGAGCGCGACGGTCGAGGAGCGCCTCGAGACCGACCCGCTCACCCCGGTGACCGTCCGAGCCGACGTCTCGGACCTGAAGGCCGCCTACCTGATGGAGCACCAGAGCGAGTTCCCGGGCGTCCAGATCACGGAGACCTACCTCCGCCGCTACGAGCAGGGAGACATCGCCGCGCAGCTCCTCGGCTACGTGAGCGAGATCTCGGCCGAGCAGCTCGAGGCGCGCGCCGGCGACGGCTACGCGGCCGGCGACCGGATCGGCCAGACGGGGATCGAGGCCGCCTACGACGGCTACCTCCGCGGGCTCCCGGGCCTCGGCCAGGTCTTCGTCGACGCGCTCGGCCGCGTCACGAGCGAGCGCGAGTTCAGCCAGATGCCGGAGTCCGGCGAGAACGTGCGCCTGACGCTCGACGCCGACCTGCAGCAGGCGGCCGAGGACGCCCTCGCCTACGGCATCCGGCTCGCGCACGACCAGGGCGAGTGGGCCGCGGACGGCGGCGCCCTCGTCGCCATGCACGTCGGCACCGGCGAGATCCTCGCCATGGCCTCCAACCCGTCGTTCGACCCGAGCATCTACGTCGGCACGGTCGAGCAGCGCGACCTCCGGCGGCTGGCCGCGCGCGGCGCCAACTACCCGACGCTGAACCGCGCGATCGCGGGCGTCTATCCGCCCGGCTCGACCTTCAAGCCGATCACCGCCCTCGCCGCGCTCGAGGAGGGCCTCCTCGCCCCGGACGAGATCATCCAGTGCACCGGCAAGGAGGTCATCGACGGGCAGACCTTCATGAACTGGGACCCGTACAAGAACGAGCCGATGGAGCTGACGACGGCGCTCGCGAACTCGTGCGACACGTACTTCTACGACGTCGCCCTCCGGTTCTACCAGCGGCCCGACTCGCCGCTGCAGCGGTGGTCGCGCAAGATGGGGTTCGGCGGCACGACCGGCGTCGACCTCGGCCCGGAGGAGAAGGGCCTCGTGCCCACCCCGGCATGGCGCGAGCGGACGTTCGAGTCGGAGATCGACAAGATCTGGACGAGCGGCGACTCCGTGCAGCTCGCCATCGGCCAAGGCGACCTCCTCGTCACGCCGCTCCAGATGACGCGCGCCTACGCGATGATCGCCAACGGCGGCAAGCTCGTGGAGCCGCACCTGGTCAAGTCCGTCGAGGAGCCGCGGAACGAGGGCGAGGCGCCCGTCGTCATCAGGCCCTACACGCCGAAGCCCGCGCAGGAGGTGGGCATCGACCCGTACGCGCTGCGGATCGTGCAGGAAGGCCTCTACGACGCGACCCACGCTCCCTACGGGACGTCGCAGAGCGTCTTCGGCTCGTTCCCCGTCGAGATCGCCGGGAAGACCGGGACGGCCGAGAAGTTCGTCCGGCTGCCCGGCTTCGCCGGCCTGCGCGACCAGTCCTGGTGGTGCGGCTACGGTCCGTACACGAAGGCCGAGATCGCCGTCTGCGCGGTGATCGAGAACGGCGGCCACGGCGGCGAGGCGGCCGCGCCGGTCGCCCTCCAGGTCTTCGAGCACTACTTCGACGTCGAGCCGGGCAGCTACTCGGCCACGATCCAGGAGTCGGACTAGGTGCCCCTCCCGGCGACAGTCAGAGCACTTCTGGCGGCGCACGGAACGCGAGACCATCACCGGGAGGGGCACTGATGGCCACTCCGGCACACCGGGTTGCGCGGCCGACGAAGGCGCAGACGGCGGCCTGGGAGCTCGGCGCCTTCCTGCGCCACGTCGACTACCTGCTCCTCCTGGCAACGGCCGCGCTCGTCGCCTACGGGCTCTACGTGCTCGAGTCGGTGACCCGGAACGACATCGCCGGCGACCCGGACTACTACGTCTTCCGCCAGCTCGTCTACGTGGCGGTCGGCGGCTTCCTCTTCGTCGTCGCGGCCGCGCTCGACCCCGAGGCCTACCGCCGGGTCCGCCTGCCGTTCTACATCGTCTCCCTCGGGCTGCTCGTCGTCGTGCTCGCGGTCGCGGAGGAGGTGCGCGGCTCCAAGCGCTGGATCGAGATCGGCTTCTTCAACTTCCAGCCCTCCGAGCTCGGGAAGCTGGCGCTGATCGCCATCCTGGCCGGGTTCGTCGCCGAGCGGCGCCACCGCATGAACGAGTGGCGGACGACGCTCGGCGTCGTCGGGCTCGCCGTCCCACTGACGCTGCTCGTCTTCAAGGAGCCCGACTTCGGCACGTCGCTCGTCTACGGAGCCTGCGTCGTCGGGGCGCTCTTCTTCGGCGGCACGCCCTGGCGCCACCTGGCCGTGCTGGGCGTGCTCGCCGGCCTCGTCGCGGCCGCGCTCCTCTGGTTCCTCCCGTCCGCCGGCGTCGAGGTGCTCGAGCCCTACCAGCGCGAGCGTCTCACCGGCTTCGTCGACCCGGACGTCGACCCGAGCGGCTCGACGTACAACGTGAACCAGTCGATCACTGCGGTCGGCTCCGGCGGGTTCGACGGTCGCGGGGTCGCGAACGCAACCCAGACGAAGTTCAACTACCTGCCCGAGCACTCGACGGACTTCATCTTCTCCTCGCTCGCCGAGCAGCGCGGCTTCGTCGGGGCCTCGGTCCTGCTCCTGCTCTACGCGATCGTCGTCTGGCGCGGCGTCCGCATCGTGGCGGTCGCGCGCGACCTCTTCTCCGCCGTCGTCGCCGGCACGATCGTGTTCGCGCTCCTGATCCAGCTCTTCATCAACGTCGGCATGACGATCGGGATCGCGCCCGTCACCGGCATCCCGCTGCCGCTCGTGTCCTACGGCGGCAGCTCGATGATCACGACCCTGATCATGATCGGGCTCCTGGAGGCGATCCAGGTGCGAGGCCGCCTCGCGGGTCGCTGAATGCGCCTTCCGCTCAAGCCCACCGCCGTCTGGGGCGTCGTCAAGGAGCTTCGCGCCGCCGGGGAGGACTTCCGGCCGCTCCTCGTCTCGGGGGCGCCGGAGCACGCCGAGGCGCTGCGGGCCGCGCTCGTCGAGGAGGGTGGTGACGCGAACGCGGTTCGCGACCTCTCGGGTCGGCCGCCGGCGCAGTACGACCTCGAGGGCGCCCGGGTGCTCGTCCATCTCGTCGCCGGCGAGGCCGGGGAGGACGACGAGAAGACCCTGCGCCTCGCCGACCGCAAGGAGGTGGAGGTCGTCTGCGTCCTCGTCGGCGTCCCGGAGGACGAGGTTCCCGACGTCCCGTACGTCCTCGCCACGGATATCGTCGCCGTCGCCCCGGGCGAGCCGCTCCCCTTCGAGACGATCGCGGAGCGCATCGCCGAGCGGGCAGGGGAGGCGAGTCACCACCTCGCGGCGAGGTTGCCGGCGCTTCGCCCGGCGGTCGTCGAGAGCATCGTCAAGGGCCTCTCCGTGCAGAACGGCGTGCTCGGCGCGGCGATCTTCATCCCGGGCGCCGACTTTCCCGTCCTGACGCTGAACCAGATCCGCATGGTGCTGCGTATCGCTGCCGCCCACGGCGAGGAGATCGACCGCGAGCGGATCCCCGAGGTGCTGTCCGTGATCGGCGCCGGCCTCGGGTTTCGAACCGTCGCGCGGCAGTTCGCGGGTGGGATCCCCGGCCTCGGCTGGGCGCTGAAGGGCGGTATCGCCTACGCCGGCACGCGCGCCGTCGGGGAGGCCGCCGCCGCGTACTTCTCGGCAGGCGGAGCGAAGCGGCTCGGGGAGTCCGTCCGGCCGCGGTCCTAGCCTCTGCGCGCATGGAACGCGAGGACGTGCGAGAGGCGCTCCTCATCGAGGAGGCGGACGCCTGGTTCGAGTACCTCGAGGCGACGCAGGCGGAGATCGCGACCGGCCGCTACGACGAGGTGGAGCCGTGGGCCTGGGCCCGGCTGCACCAGCGTCTGCGGGCGGTCGAGCGGAAGCGCGAGGGACTGCGCCCTGCGGCGGCATAGGTTTCGACTGCTACGCTGAGACCGATGCGCAGGGATCGCCGAGCCCCTCTGGGGGCGAGTGGAGCCCGGCGCCGAGATCACATGAGATTTGTGGCTGACACGCTGCGGCTCGGCGAGCGCCGAAACGGCGCAGAGCGCGGCGTGCGCCCGAAAGGAGAACACCACGTTGCCCTGGTTTCGCTGGAGGAAGCGCGGGGAGAAGGCGCCCTCGAAGGCCGCCGCACCCGCGGCGCCCGAGCAGGAGGAGCAGGCCCCTCAGGGGCCCGCGGAGGAGTCTGAGCAAAAGCCGGCCCGGCGCCGCCGCGGGAGCCGCGGCGGCCGCGGCCGCAAGAAGAAGACCGAGGCGCCCGCGGCCGAGACCGCGAAGGCGGCCGAGCAGAAGAAGCGCCCCGAGCGCAAGCGCGAGGGAGAGGGGCCGAAGCCGCGCCGCAAGCGCGCACCCGCGAGGCGGCCGGCGCCGACCGCCCGGGCAGCCCGCCCCGACGTCAAGAAGGAGATCCTCATCTCCGTCGAGGTGAGCGAGCAGACCGTCGCCGTGCTCGAGGACGGGAAGCCGGCCGAGGTCTACCTCGGCCGCCCCGGCCTCCGCAAGGTCGCCGGGAACATCTACAAGGGCGTCGTCGACAACGTGCTGCCCGGCATGGAGGCCTCCTTCGTCGACATCGGCCTCGAGAAGAACGGCTTCCTCTACGTCGACGAGATCGTCGTGCCCGAGCTGGAGGGCAAGCGGCACGGCAAGAAGATCCAGGAGCTCATCTCGCGCGGCGAGGAGGTCCTCGTCCAGGCCGTCAAGGACCCCATGGGGACGAAGGGCGCGCGGCTGACAACAGAGATCTCGCTGCCCGGCCGCTTCCTCGTCTACACGCCGTACGGCGACGGCATCGGCGTCTCGCGGCGGCTCGACGACGCCGAGCGCGAGCGGCTGAAGAAGATCTGCAAGGGGTTCGAGATCCCGGAGGGCGGGCTGATCGTGCGTACCGCCGCCGAGGGTGCCACCGAGGAGGAGCTCGCCGGCGACCTGAACCTGTTGCTCAAGCTCTGGGGGACGATCCGCGGCCGCGCCTCGCGGACGAAGGCGCCGGCCCTCGTCTACCAGGAGGCCGAACTCCCGCTGCGCACGATCCGCGACCTCTTCATCCGCGACTTCGAGCGGGTCGTCGTCGACCACGAGCGCACCTGCCGCAAGATCGTCGGGTACCTGAAGCGCACCTCGCCCGAGCTGGCGGCCCGCGTCGAGCGCTACCGGGGGAAGGAGCCGCTGCTCGAGAAGTCCGGCGTCCAGGAGGCCGTCCGCTCGACGCTCGACCGCCGGGTCGACCTGCCCTCGGGCGGCTACCTCATCTTCGACTACGCGGAGGCGTTCACCGTGATCGACGTGAACACGGGCCGCTTCGTCGGGGGACGGGGGAAGGCCTCGCAGGGGAGGCTCGAGGACACGATCACGAAGAACAACCTCGAGGCGGTGTCGGAGGTCGTGCGCCAGCTGCGGCTGCGCGACATCGGCGGGATCATCGTCATCGACTTCATCGACATGGCGAACCCGAAGAACCGGCAGCTCGTCGAGAACGCCCTCAACGAGGAGCTGGAGCGCGACCGGACGAAGACGTACGTCGTCGAGATCTCGCCGCTCGGGCTGGTCGAGATGACGCGCCAGAACGTCACCGACGGACCGCGTGAGATCCTGACCGACCCGTGTCCGACCTGCGCCGGCGACGGGGTCGTCGTCTCGGCGGAGACGCACGCCGTCGAGGCCGAGCGGAAGCTCAGGCGCCACATCGCCGGCTCGAAGGCAGAGGCGTTCCTCGTCGAGATGCACTCCGAGGTCGCCCGCCTGCTCACGGGGCCGGACGGGTCGCGCCTCGAGGAGCTCGAGAAGGAAACCGGCAAGCGCTTCGCGTTCAAGACGAAGAAGTCCTTCCGCCTCGACCGCTTCGAGATCCTCGCGGCGGGCAAGGCGTCCGAGATCGACGGCCTCGAGGAGAGGGTGCCCGAGCCGGAGAAGCCCTCGCGGGCCCGGCGTGCCAAGGCCGAGGCTCTCGTCGCCCTCGAGGAGGAGGTGATCGACGACGAGGCAGCGCCCGAGCTCCCCGAGCCGAGCGCCGACGGCGACGTGCCGGCCGAGGAGAAGCCGAAGAAGAAGACACGCCGCGGAACGCGCGGCGGCCGCGGCCGCAAGCGCAAGACCCCGGCGACCGCGGCGGCCGAGCCGGCGGCGGAGGCGCAGCCGGCGCCGGCCGCGACCGAGCCCGAGCAGCCCCTCGCGGAGGCCGAGCCGAGCTCCGACGGCGGCGCGCCGGCCGAGGAGAAGCCGAAGAAGAAGACACGGAGGGGGACGCGCGGCGGCCGCCGCCGGCGCAAGAAGCCGGCCGCGGGGAACGGTGCGGACGCGGCGGCCGAGGCGCCGATTGCGACCACGGAGGAGCCCGGCTAGACTGTCCGGCGAAGCGGGCGCAGCCCGCTCGTTTCCTGTTAGGGAGCGCTCATGTCCTACGCCGTCATCTCGATCGGGAACAAGCAGTACCGCGTCCGCGAGGGCGAGTACCTGCTCGTCGACCGCGTGCCCGTCGCGGCGGGCAAGACCTTTACGCCGGACCTGGTCATGGTCGGCGGCGACGGCGATCCGAAGCTCGGCACCGACCTCGAGGGCCACCAGGTGACCGCGAAGGTGGCCGAGCACGTCCTCGGCAAGAAGGTCGTGATCGGCAAGCACCGCCGCCGTACCGGCTACAAGCGGCGCAACGGCTTCAGGGCACGCCTCTCCCGCATCGAGATCGAGGCGATCGGCTCCGTGCGGGCGTCGCGCTCGCGGACGACCGCGAAGAAGGACACGGGGACGGCGGAGAAGAAGACGCCGGCGAAGAAGGCCGCGACCCCGCGCAAGACGGCGGCGAAGAGGACGGCGGCGGCCGAGAAGAAGACGCCGGCCCGCAAGAGCGCCCCCAGGAAGAAGAAGAGCGAGGAGTAGAAGCCATGGCTCACAAGAAAGGACTCGGCTCGTCGAAGAACGGCCGCGACTCCGAGTCGAAGCGACTCGGTGTCAAGGTCTTCGACGGCCAGGAGATCAAGGCGGGGATGATCGTCGTCCGCCAGCGCGGCACGCGCTTCCGGCCCGGAGACGGCGCCGGGCTCGGCCGCGACCACACGATCTTCGCCACGCGCGACGGAAGAGTCGTCTTCCGGACGAACGGCGACGGTCGGGTCGTGTCCGTCCTCTAGGGGCGCCCGGTGTTCAACGACCGCGCGCGGATCCGCGTGCAGGGCGGCCGCGGCGGCGATGGCGCGCTCAGCTTTCGGCGCGAGAAGTACGTGCCGAAGGGCGGTCCGGACGGCGGCGACGGCGGCGACGGCGGCGACGTCGTGCTCCTCGCGGACCCCGATCTGCGCGACCTCTCGTCGTTTCGCCGGCGGGGGCGGTTCGCGGCGAAACGGGGGCGGCACGGGGAGGGGTCGAACCGGAAGGGCGCCGACGGCGACGACGTCGAGCTGCGCGTCCCGGTGGGGACGCAGGTGCTGGACGCCGAGGGCCGCCTGCTCGCCGACCTCGCTCACCCCGGGGCGCGACTGGTCGCCGCGCATGGCGGTCGCGGCGGCGCCGGCAACAAGCGCTTCGCGACGCCGACGCACCAGGCGCCTCGCCTGGCGGAGGTCGGCTCCCCCGGGGAGGAGGCGGAGCTCGAGCTGCGGCTCAAGCTGCTCGCCGACGCCGCCCTGCTCGGCTTTCCGAACGCAGGCAAGTCCTCGCTCCTGCGCCGCATCTCGAACGCGACGCCGAAGGTGGCCGACTATCCGTTCACGACTCTGGCGCCCGTGCTCGGCACGGTCGATGCCCCCGACGGCCGCCAGCTCACCGTCGCCGACGTGCCGGGCCTGCTCGAAGGCGCCAGCGAGGGCGTCGGGCTCGGGGACGAGTTCCTCGCCCACCTCGAGCGCGCGCGTCTCTTCCTGCACGTCATCGAGGCGCACGAGGACGTGGAAGAGCGGTTCCGCGCCATCGACCGCGAGCTCGCGGCCTACGGGGCCGGGCTCGCCGAGCGGCCGCAGATCGTCGTGCTCAACAAGGCGGACCTCGTCGTCGAGGCGCCCTCCTTCGACCCGGACGACCGGCGCGTTCTCGGAGTCGTCGTCACCTCCGCCGCCACCGGCCGCGGGGTCGCGGACCTGAAGCGGCTGCTCTTCGAGCTCGTGCCCGAGCGTGCGGCGGCTCCGTCGGCGCCGGCCGAGCTGGCCGACTTCCTCGTCTACCGGCCGCGCCCGCCGCACCGCCGCGGCACCCGCATCTTCCGCACCGACCGCGGCTACCGCGTCCGCGGCGAGGCGACCGACGAGGAGCTGCGGGCCGCCGGCGTCCGCGCGGACGACGTCGTGGAATTCGAGGGGGAGTGACCTCCGGCCTCTTCGGCGGCGCCTTCGATCCTCCGCACGCCGGGCACGTCGCGCTCGCCCGGAAGGCGCTCGAGCACTTCGCTCTCGAGCGGCTCCGCGTCCTCGTCGTCGTCGAGCCGGCGCACAAGGCGATCGAGACCGACGTCGAGCTGCGGCTCGAGCTCGCGCGGCTCGCCTTCGCAGAGCTTCCGCGGACGAAGGTGGGCGCGGATCCGCACCCCTACACGATCGAGACCGTGAGCGACGGACGCTTCGTCGCGGGAGACACCGTTTTCCTCGTCGGCGCCGACGAGTTCGCCGGCTTCCTCTCCTGGCGCGAGCCGGACCGCATTCTCGAGCGCGTCCGCCTCGGCGTCGCGACGCGGCCCGGCTATCCCCGGGAGCGTCTCGAGGTCGTCCTCGCCGAGCTGGAGCGGCCCGAGCGCGTCGAGCTCTTCACGATCCCGGCCCACGACGTCTCGTCGACCGAGATCCGGGCACGGGCCGCGCGCGGGGAGCCGATCGCCGGCCTCGTCCCGGCTCCGGTCGCCCGCCGCATCGTCGAGCTCGGCATCTACGATGGTGGTTGTTGACCCTCGGGGGAGGGCAAGACTACGCTGAGAACGTTGACCCAGGAGACTCAAGGCCGCTGACGCCCATCGCGAACGCCCGCCGGATCGCCGAGCTCGCCCAGGAGAAGCTCGCTGCCGACGTCGTCATCCTCGACATGCGGCCGGTCTGCTCGTACACGGACTTCTTCGTCGTCTGCACGGGGCAGAACCCGCGGCAGACGAAGGCGATCTACGACGAGGTGCGCGAGCGTCTCAAGCACGACGACGGGCTTCTGCCCCGGAGCGTCGCGGGCGAGCGCGAGGCGCGGTGGATCCTCGCCGACTACCTCGACGTCGTCCTGCACGTCTTCACGCCCGAGGCGCGCGAGTACTACCGGCTCGAGGAGCTGTGGGGCGACGTGCCGTCGGTCGAGGTCGCGGCCGCGAGCTAGCGCTAGCGGTCGAGGCCGCCCTCGCCGAAGCCGCCCAGCAGCCAGATCAGGAGGACGATCAGCGCCGCGAGGAGAAGCGCGTAGATCCAGAACGCGTGCGCCCCCAAGACGAACGCCCGGGTGAGACGGCGCTCCCTCTGCTTCTCCGGCTCGGGCATGGGCTCGCGCACGGGGCTGTAGTCCGTCTTCTCGGGCATCGGTCTTGCGGATGCCCGCTGGGCGGGGCAAGGAAACGCCGGTACCCGTCGAACGGCTCTAGAATGGGAGCAGCTCAAGCGCGAGGGGCCATAGCTCAGTTGGGAGAGCGTCTGGCTGGCAGCCAGAAGGTCACGGGTTCGAGTCCCGTTGGCTCCATCCCTCGTTCGTCCAGGCACGCGGCGGGTAGCCGCACCGCGAGACGCCTGGCCGCCCCACTGCGTCCTCTCGCGGCAGCTGGTTCGATGGGGTGCGATGAACCGGGAGTCCCGCTCCGTCTCCGCTCCACCCGTCGACGCAGGCCGCAGCCTGCTCGGGGCCGTCTGGGGCGCCGCTGCCGCCGCCTAGCCGCAGGGCGCGGCGGCGGCGCCTCAGACGGCCCCGCGCCAGGCTGCCCGGGTCTCCCGGAAGCGGAGCGTCTCGTAGGCGATCAGCGAGGCGCAGACCGCGGTGACGAGCGCGAGAGCCGCGAGGGCGTCGACCGTCGTGGCGAGCGGAATCAGGGCCAGGCTGACGAGCGCCGCGAGGACGCGGCGGCCGTTGACGGTGCGAACGTTCCGGAAGCGGATGGCGTCGTGGGCGAGGAGGAAGAGGGCCACGCCGCCACAGAGCGCGACGGCCGGCACCGTCTCGAGCGGCTCGTCGACGTGGCCGAGCGCCTTCTTGGCTCCGAGGGCGACGAGGACGATCCCCGCGAACATGGGCAGGTGCAGGTAGCTGAACGCGTCTCGCGCCAGGCGGGCGCGCTCGTGGCCCGTCGCCTCCATGAGCTTCCGCCGGGCCACCCGCGCCACGACGTCGAAGTACGCCCACCAGAGCGCGGAGGCGAGCGCGACGCCCAGGAGCGCGGCGACGACGACGGCGGCTGAGAGCTCGATTCCCTCCGCGCCGATCCCGATCGCCACGATCGACTCTCCGAGGGCGATGATGACGACGAGGCCGTACCGCTCGGCGAAGTGCTCGGCGGAGACGGAGAAGCCCCGGACCCCGAACACGTAGGGCCCCAGGTAGTCGACGGCCAGCGCGGCGATCCACGCAGCGACCTGGGCTCCACCGTCGAGGAAGCCGGCCACGACGAGGAGGGCAGGCCCCGGGACGGCGGTGCGGGCGAGCCGGATCGCCGCTTCGTGGACGTCCACGTTCGGCGTCGCCTCGGAGAAGAGGACGATGTGGAGCAGCCGGACGACGAGGTACGCGACGCCGAAGAGGACGCCGTCCTCGCCGAAGGCGTGCGGCACGGCCAGCGCGGCGACGAACATCGCTCCCATCGCCGCGAGCACGGCCAGGCGCGACGAGCCCTCCTCGGGATCGATCTCGTTCGTGAGCCAGGCGTACGCCCCCCAGGCCCACCAGAGGGCGCCGAGCACGAGCAGGCCCCGGCCGAGACCGGCCCAGGTCGGGTCGTCGGACATGAGGCCGGTCACCTGGGTGACGGCGAAGACGAAGACGAGGTCGAAGAAGAGCTCGAGCGGCGTGACCGGGTGCCCGCTCTCCTCCTCGCGCCCTGGGTCGACGCTCGGCTCGGCGGCCATGCCCATGATCATCGCAGTCGCGGCCACCCCTGCGGCAAACCCGCAGTCAACTGTGGGACGAGACCGCGGCGAGCTTCCGTCTCGGCCCCGATGAGGATCCGGCGCCGCTCGGCAAACCTCCGACCAGGCACCGAGCATAAGGAGAGAGCCATGTCGACCAGGAGAAAGATCTTCGAGTGGGGAGGCGTGATCGCGGGCGTCGTCCTGATCGCATTCGGAATCGGCGCGCTCGTCATGAGCGTCGACGCGCGCAACACGGCCCGCGACGAGCTGACGCGCGAGAACATCGTCGGCTCGCCCGACATGAACCCGGCCGACACCGAGGCGGCCCTCGCGGAGGCCGGCCTCACGAACGTCGCCGTTCCCGACTGCGACGTGGCCGAAGAGCCGATCAACACGGGCGAGGAGGCACGCTGCTTCGCGCGGTACATGCGCGTCCACGCCCTCGAGGGATCCGGCGGTCTGACGTACGCGGAGATGGGCCGCTTCCTCGCGGCCGACGACCCCGAGAACCCCGCCGGCACGAGCGACGAGGAGGCTGCGCTCACCGACGAGGAGGGGAACCCCGTCCCGAACTCCGGGCGGAACACGTGGGTGACGGCGACGGCGCTCTCGACCGCCCTCAACGTCTCCTACATGGCTGAGCAGCTCGCGCTCTTCGGCATCGTCGTCGGCGTCGCTCTGATCCTCACCGGCATCGGCTTCATCGTCCTCGCGCTCGGTGGAGCGCTCCGGGCCCGTGCGGGCGCGCCCGCACCGGCCGCCTCCCGCCCGGTGACCGCATCCGACTAGTCACCGGGACGCGCCTGCCCGCGGGAGGCCCGGCAGCGCCGGGCCTCCCGCGTCTCAGCGGCGCCGGAGCTGCTCGAGGACGACCGGGTCGACGCGGTCCGCTCCGCGCACCCGCTCCTCGAAGTTCTCGGTCCCGGCCCACGCGGCGAGCGCCCCGGCGAGGTCGTCCGCGGGATAGCCGAGCTCGTCGAGGCGCGCCCGGAGCTCCGTCGCGAGCGCCTCGTCGACCTCGATCCACTCCTCCTCCGGCGTCGAGCCGAAGAGGAGGTCGTGGAGCGCGTACAGGCGCCGGAGCTCGTCCACCGGCCGCGGGTGGTCGTCGACCCGCAGGTCGACGGCGACGTCGCTCGTGCCACCGTAGCCGCCGCCGCGGCGGGCGACGAGGAGCGCCGCGGACTGCTGGCCGCGCCGGTCTCCGCCGGCCGCCTGCGCCGCGCCGAGCGCGGCGAGGAGACGCTCCGCGAGCCGGCGCCCAGCAGAGCCCTCGAAGCTCGTCGCGAGCGCGTCGACCGTCTCCTCCGAGACGAGGATGTTCCCCTGGGCCGCGTACGACGGGCCCTGGCGCCCGCCCGCCCACTCCATGCACGCCGAGCCGGTGTACGTGGCCGCGTTCCCCTGTCCGTCCACGACGGCGACCTGCCGGTGCTCGCGGCCCTCGTCGGCTTCGACGAGGCGCGCGACCGTCTCCGGGGCAGCGAGCCCCTCGCGTAGCAGGGCAAGCCCGTCCTCCCGGTAGGAGAGGTTCGCCCAGGCCTGGGTCGCCACGGCGCCCACCTCCGCCTCGGCGGCCGGGACCGCGGCGCCGACGGCGAGGAACTTCGACTGGACGGCCACGCCCCACTCGCGCGCCGCGAGGTCGCAGGCGACGAGCGAGTAGGTCGAGATCACGGGCCGATTCTGCCAGGCCCGCCGCTACACCCGGTCCGTGAGCCCCTCGACGCCCACCGTCTCGGCGCAGTGCGCGCAGCAGAAGATCTGCCCGTCCGCCTCGACGCCGTGCCCGATCACGCGGCAACCGCAATGCGGGCAGGTCGGCGCGAGGGCGTGGATCGCACACTCGAAGCTGTCGAACGTGTGCGACTCGCCGCGCATCGTCACCTCGAAGGTCTTGTCGTACTCGTTTCCGCACATCTCGCAGGTGGCCATGCAGGCTCCTTCCGTCGCTTACGACTTCGCTTACCCGCAGGCCGAGACGCTAGACTCAAGTACGGAAATGTGTTCCCTCCTTCAGTAGCCCCAGGAGAGCCCAGGCGGCCCGCCGTTGTCGCCCGACTCTCCCCAGCGCCTCTCGCAAGAGAGGTTTTTCATTTCCGGAGCCGATGAGCGAGCGATACGACCCCAAGGCGATCGAGCAGAAGTGGCAGGCCGTCTGGGAGCGCGAGCGCGCGTTCCACGTCCCCAACCCGTCCCCCGGCGAGGGAGGGCAGGATCGGACCTACGTCCTCGAGATGCTGCCGTACCCCTCGGGCGAGCTGCACATGGGGCACGTCAAGAACTACACGCTCGGCGACGTCATCGCGCATGTGCGCCGGCGGCGCGGCTACCGGGTTCTCCGCCCGATGGGATACGACGCGTTCGGGCTCCCCGCGGAGAACGCCGCGATCCGCGAGGGCGGCCATCCGCGCGCCGTCACCGAGCGGAACATCGCCGCGATCCGCGAGCAGATGCACCGCATGGGCTGGGCGATCGACTGGGACCGCGAGGTCTCGACGCACGAGCCGTCCTACTACCGGTGGACGCAGTGGCTCTTCCTGCGCTTCTTCGCCGAGGATCTCGCGTATCGCAAGGAGGCGCCGGTCAACTGGTGCCCGGTCGACCAGACCGTGCTCGCGAACGAGCAGGTGATCGACGGCCACTGCGAGCGCTGCGGCGCCGAGGTCGAGCGCCGGAGCCTCGAGCAGTGGTTCTTCCGGATCACGGCGTACGCCGACCGGCTGCTCGAGGAGATGGAGCTGCTGGAGTCGTGGCCCGACCACGTCCTCACGATGCAGCGGAACTGGATCGGGCGGTCGGAGGGCGCCGAGGTCCTGTTCCGGATCGAGGAGCTCGACATCGACCTGCCCGTGTTCACGACACGGCCCGACACCCTCTTCGGCGCCACGTTCTTCGTCCTCTCGCCCGAGCATCCGCTCGTCCCCGAGCTCGTCGCCGGGACGCCGCACGAGGGCGACGTCGTCGAGTACACCCGCCGCGCGGCCGCGCGGCCGGCCGCGGACCGCGCCGACCCGGAGAGGGAGAAGACGGGCGTCTTCACGGGGCGCTTCGTCACGAATCCCGTCAACGAGGTGCGGCTTCCGATCTGGGTCTCCGACTACGTGGTCATGGAGTACGGGACCGGGGCGATCATGGCCGTGCCGGCGCACGACGAGCGCGACTTCGAGTTTGCGCAGCGCTTCGAGCTCCCGGTCAAGACGGTGGTCGTGCCCGCGGACGACGAGCCCGACGAGGGCGCCGCCTACGTCGGCCACGCCGACGACGAGCGCCTCGTGGACTCGGCGCAGTTCTCCGGGCTGCCGAGCCACGAGGGCAAGAAGGCGATCGTCGAGTGGCTCGAGTCGCGCGGCCTCGGCCGGCCGGCCGTGAGCTACCGCCTACGGGACTGGCTGCTCTCCCGGCAGCGCTACTGGGGCTGCCCGATCCCGATCGTCCACTGCGAGCGCTGCGGCCTCGTCCCGGTGCCCGAGGAGGATCTGCCGGTGCTCCTCCCCGAGGTCGAGGAGTACCTGCCGAAGGGCCGCTCGCCCCTGGCGGCGGCCGAGGAGTGGGTGCGGACCGAGTGTCCGCGCTGCGGCGGGGAGGCGCGCCGCGAGACGGACACGATGGACACGTTCGTCGACTCGTCCTGGTACTTCATCCGCTACTGCGACCCGCGCAACGACCGCGCGCCGTGGGACCGCGCCGTCGCCGACTACTGGCTGCCGGTCAACCAGTACATCGGTGGCGTCGAGCACGCCATCCTGCACCTGCTCTACGCGCGCTTCTTCGTCAAGGTGCTGAACGACGTCGGGCTGCTCGGGTTCCGCGAGCCGTTCCTGCGCCTCTTCACCCAGGGGATGATCTACCACCTGGGCGCGAAGATGGCGAAGTCGAAGGGCAACGTCATCTCGCCCGACGCGATCGTCGCCGAGCACGGCGCCGACGCCGTCCGCCTCTACATCCTCGGGATGGGGCCGGCCGAGGACGACATCGAGTGGCAGGGCCGCGGCATCGCGGGGATGTCCCGCTTCCTCGGGCGCCTCTGGCGGCTCGGCGTCGAGGTGGCCGAGCGCGGGCCCGTGGCGGCCCCTGCGGGCGGCCCCCTCGTCCGGCGCGCCCACGAGACGGTCTCGAGGGTCACCGACGACATCGAGCGGCGGTTCCAGTTCAACACCCCGATCGCCGCGGTGATCGAGCTCGTCAACGAGGTCTACCGGGCCAAGGACGATCCGGCCCGCGCGGGCGAGGTCCGCTTCGCGACGGAGACGGCGGTGAGCCTCGTGCAGCCGTACGCTCCGCACGTCGCCGAGGAGCTGTGGCGGCGGCTCGGGTACGAGCGGCTGTGGCAGCACCCGTGGCCCGAGGCGGACCCCGCGCTGCTCCAGCGCGAGACGTTCGAGCTCGTCGTGCAGGTCAACGGCCGCGTGCGAGACCGCGTGGAGGTCCCCGTCGGCCTCTCCGAGCCCGACCTCGTCGCCCGGGCCAAGGAGCTGCCCCGCGTGCGCGCGCACGTCGACGGGAAGGAGATCCGGAAGGAGATCGTGGTTCCCGGGAAGCTCGTCAACCTGGTCGTCTAGACCCGGCTTTCCGTACGCTCTCCGGGTGAACGGCGCGGACGTCCTCCTCCTGCTCGCCGTCGCCGCGTTCTCGATCCTCGGCGCGAGCCGGGGCCTCGCCGCGCAGGCGCTCTCGCTCGGCGGGCTCGCCCTCGGAGCAGTGGTCGGCTCGGTCGTAGCGCCGCACCTCTTCCCCGAGAACTCGCCGTGGCTGCCGATCGCCGGGCTCGTCGGCGCGCTCGCGGGCGCCTTCTTCTTCGGGATGCTCTCGACGGCGCTCGGCCGCCCGGTGCGCCTCTTCCTCGCGGCGCGGCCGTCCCTGGCGACGATCGACCGGCTGGGCGGCATCCTCCTCGGCGGCCTGATCGCGCTCGGAATCGGGTGGCTCGTCGCGGTGCTGGCGCTCCACCAGCCGGCGCTCGGGCTGCGGGCCGAGGTGCGCGGCTCGGTGCTCCTGCCGCGCCTGCTCCGAGCGGTGCCGCCGGACGCGGTCCTGCAGGCGCTCAACCGCTTCGACCCGCTGCCGCTCCTCCCCGGCCTACGGGAGACGCTCCCGCCGCCCGACCCGAGCGTGCTCCGCAGCGCAGGCGCGCGGGCTGCGGCGCAGGCGGTCGTCAAGGTCGAGGGAACCGCCTGCGGCGTCGGCACGCAGGGCTCCGGCTGGGTGGTGCGCCCCGGGCTCGTCGCCACGAACGCCCACGTGATCGCCGGGCACGGGGGCACACGCGTGCTCGCTCCCAACGGCCAGACCGTCGCCGCCCGGGCGGTCCACGTCGACGTGGCGAACGACATCGCGCTCCTGCGTGTGCGCGACCTGGCCATCGACCCGCTGCGGGTGCTCGCCCAGACCGAGCTGCCCCGGCCCGTGGCGCTGCTCGGCTACCCGCGCAACGGCCCGCTGACGGCCACGGCGGGAACCGCGGGAGACCCGCGAACCGTCATCTCGCCGGACGCCTACGGCCGGCGTGCCCGTCCTCGCGTCGTCGTGCCGCTGCGCGGCGACGTCCAGCCGGGCGAGAGCGGCGGCCCCGTCGTCGACCGTCGCGGCCGCGTGGTCGCCATGATCTTCGGCGGCACCCGCCAGGGGCGTGGAGGCTATGCCGTCCCGGTCGACCTTGTGCTGAAGGCGGCCGGCGAGCGCCTGCGCAGCGTCTCGGCCGGTCCCTGCCTCGTGTACTAGTCGCTAGCCGGCCGCGGCTGCGTGAACGCGCGAGAGCGAGGCCTCGAGCACGAGCCGATCCGACTCGGCCCTCGCCTCCTCCTGCGCCGGGCGGGCGATTTCCTCCGCGAGCTCGAGGGCGTCCTCAGCGCGTCCCGGCCTACCGGCCGTGACGGCGGACGCCGCGACGCCGGCGAGCGCGTCGAGGACCGCCGCGGCCACGCGGGCGTCGGCGCGCGCGAACCGCCCGATCTCGGCGAAGGACTCGCGCAGGAGCTCGCGGAAGTCGCGCGCCTCGGCGTGCACGAGCACGCGCTGCTCGCCGACGCGGTGCGGGCGAGCGGCGAGATCGCAGTCGCTCAAGGCTTCGACGAGGTCGCGAAGGTAGGCGATGCACGTCAGCGCGCTCGTCGGGTCGTTCACTCCCGGCGAGAGCGCGCGGACGGCGATGTCCGCCAGCTGGCGGAGCCCGAAGGCGGCGTCCTGGGAGACGTCGCGCTCGCTCTGCACGTTGACGACCTGGGCGAGCTGCGCGCGGCCCGTCCCGTCCACCGCGTCCCCGGGCCAGACGCGCAGCAGCACGGTCGCGCGCGTGACGGCGTCGCCGGGGCGGACGCAGACGTGCACGCGCGCGCCCTCGGGAAGGGTCGCTTCCTCGAGGCCGTCGAGGGAGACCGAACGGACGTAGCCGGGCCGCTCCGGCCGCACGAGCGCGGGCTCGCCTCCTGCCTGCCACGACGAGGGGACGCCGTTCGCGTCCGCCCGGTCGCCGTCATCGTCCCCGTGGAGGCGGTCGATCGCCGCGGCGGTCTCGGCCGCGATGCGCGCCGCGATGTTCTCCACCTTGACGAGCTGGGCGATGCGGTGGATGAACACGAGCAGGAGGGCTAGGCCCAGGAGCGCCAGCGCGATCGAGGTGCTGACGGCGAGCGCCGGGACGAACTCGACGGAATCGCCGCCCTCGTCCCGGACGACCCGGAGCACCAGCAGGCAGTAGACGAAGATCCCGACGAACGCCCCGGCGACGAGCTGGCTGGGCCGGTCGCCGAGGAAGCTCCGCAGCGCCCGGGGCGTGAACTGGCTCGAGACGAGCTGGAGCGTCACGACGGTGATCGAGAAGGCGAGGCCCGCGACGGTGATCAGGGAGCCCGCGATCGTCCCGAGGATCGTGCGCGCGGCCGATGCGTCCCCGTCGAAGGCGAACGGGACGCCCTCCGTTCCGGCCGTCCGGTCGATCTCCACGAGGACGACGGCGAGCACGGCCCCCGCCAGCGTGACGAGGCCGGGGAAGAACCAAAGCCCGCGCGTGACGTTCTGCCACTGGCTCTTGATCCAGCTCATGGCCCGCACGTACCCGTTGTGCGCGCTTCCGAGCCACAGTCGCGAGCCTCTCGGCGCGTTTCGCGCGCCACGCGCGCGTCCGTCCGCGGCAGGATCGAGCGCATGCGAGCCTTTCTCCTGCTTCTCCTCCTCTCGGCGCTCTGGGCGGGAGCCGCCGGCGCCGAGTCGCGCACCGTCACGCTTCCCGCGGTGGCCGACGTGGGCCTGCCCTTCTGGTGCGACTGGGGCTACGAGTGGGAGGAGCGCTGCTTCCGCGACGACGGTCCCCGCCTCCCCGTCGGCGGCGCGGAGGACAAGGTCTGGCGCTCCGCGCTGCGGTTCTCGCTGGCCGGGCTCCCCGCAGAGGCGGACCTCAGCTCGGCCCGGCTGCTCCTCCGCCACGACGGTCGCTGCCTCGCCCGCCGCCTCGCCTCCGTCCCGTGCGGCGAGCTCGGCTACGTGCTCGACGCCCATCGCATCCTCTCGCCGAGCTGGTTCGCCGAGCGCGAGGTCGAGATCGACCAGGGGGTCGTCGACACCGCAGTGGTCTTCGCGGGCTGGACGCCGCAGTGGCTCTCGTGGGACGTCACCGCCCTGATGCGTGCGTGGCACGGCGGGCTCGTGCCGAACAACGGGCTCCTGCTGAAGCTCCAGGACGGGGACGAGGAGCTCGGCTACGGCGGCCCGTACGTAGTCTCGTCGTCCCATCCGGACGCGGCCGCCCGGCCGCGCCTCTCCGTCGCCTACTCCGCGGGCGACTAGCGATGCGCATGCCGGAGATCTCGCGCGGGCGCGCGCTCGCGTACGGCATCGCGCTGCTCGCGTTCCTGGCCGTCGCGGGGCGGGTGGCGCTGGGAGGGGCGGAGGAGCGACCTGTTCGGCAGGTCTCGTCGGCGGCGCTCGAGGTCGAGGAAGCGCCGCCGCAGGAGCTCGTCGTGCACGTCGCCGGCGCCGTCACCCATCCCGGCCTCTACCGGCTTCCCGAAGGCAGCCGCATCGACGACGCCATTGCGCTGGCCGGAGGGCCGCGGCCGAAGGGAGCGCTGGAGGCCGTCAACCTGGCGGCGCCCGTGGTCGACGGTCAGCAGATCGTCGTCCCGCGCAGGGGCGAGATGCCCGCCGCCGCGCCGGGGGCAGGGTCGCCGGGAACCGCGCCAGCCGGGCCAGCGGCGAAGGTGAGCCTGAACTCTGCGACGCTGGAGCAGCTGGACACACTGCCCGGCATCGGCCCGGTGACCGCCCAGCAGATCCTCGACTACAGGGAGGCCAACGGCGCCTTTCGCTCCGTCGACGAGCTCGACGCCGTTCCCGGGATCGGTCCGGCGCGGCTAGCGCAGCTCAGGCCGCTCGTCGATCCGTGAACCGCGAGAGCGGGGTCGTGGTGCGCGTTCGCGGGGCGCTCGCGTGTCTGCCGGCGGCGCATCTCCTCGCGGGCGCGCTCTGTTGCGGGCTCGCGCTCGCTCTCCTCGTCCGAAGCTCCTCGCCGCTCCTCGTCGTCTGCGCGGCCGCAGCGGCTCTGCTCGCCCTCGCCGCCGATCGGCACCGGGCGGTGCTCCTTGTGGCGGCGCTCGTGGCCGCGGGCCTCTGGTGGGGCGCGGTTCGGCTGGAAATCCTCGACCGTAGCGTCCTGGCGGGCGAGGTCGGGCGTGCAGGGCTCGCACGTGTCGAGGTGACCGGACCGCCGAGACGGAGCGAGTTCGCCCTGCGTGTCCCCGTCCGCGTCCTCCGCCTCGGCTCCCGCGAGATCGGGGAGAGGGCGCGACTCGACCTTCCGCCCCAGCGCTCGCCGCCGCAAGGCGCCGTGCTCGACGTCGTCGTCACCGTCGCGGCGCCCAGGAGCCCCGAGGCCCCGGGGGACTTCGACGAGGCTGCGTACCTGGGCCGTCAGGGAATCCATGCCGTGCTGCGCGGCGACCGCTTCCGCCTCGTCGGCCGTCGCAGCGGCCTGGGCGGAGTCGCCGACCGGATCCGCGCTGCGGTCTCGCGCTCCCTCGCCGAGGCGCCGCCCGGAGAGCGGCGGGCGGTCCTCGCGGGCGTCGTCCTCGGGCTCGACGAGGGAATCGACGAGGAGTTGCGCGATCGCTTCCGCGCGTCCGGTCTCTACCACCTGCTCGCGGTCTCGGGCCAGAACGTCGCCTATGTCGTCGCGGGGATGATCCTGCTCGCCTGGATGCTCGGGCTGCCTCGCTGGCTGGGGGAGGTGGGAGCCCTCGGCGCCGTCGCCGCGTACGTCCTGGCCGTCGGCTGGCAGCCGTCCGTCGTGCGCGCCGGGATCGCCGGCAGCCTCGCCTCGCTCGCCTGGCTCGCCTCACGGCCACGCGACCGCTGGTACTTCCTCCTCGTCGGCGCCGCGGTGCTCCTCGCGTGGAATCCGTACAACCTGCTCGAGCCGGGCTTCCAGCTCTCCTTCGCCGCCGTCGCGGCCATCTTCGTCCTCGTGCCGAGGCTGGACCGGCGGCTCGAGGGGTACCCGGTTCCGCGCGGCCTCGCCACGGTGCTCTCCGTCTCCGCGGCCTGCGGGCTCGTCACCGCCCCCATCCTCTGGCTCCACTTCGGCGCCGTCCCCGTGTACTCCGTGCCCGCGAACGCGCTCGCCGCGCCTGTGGTCGCTCCGCTGCTCGGCCTCGCGCTCGCGGCCGCAGCGCTCCATCCGCTCCTCCCGGACGCGGCAGGCGTTCTCGCGTGGACCGACGGCTGGCTCGCCGCGTACCTCGCCCTCTGCGCGCGACTCGTCGGCGGGCTGCCGCATGCGCAGGTGGCCTCGGTCGAGGCCGTCGCTCTCGTCGTCGGGGCGGCGATCGTCGTCGCTCTTCTCGTCTTCATGCGCGGACCGGGCCGCCGCCGCTCGGTGGCGCTCGCCGGGCTGGTGCTGGCTCTCGCAGTCGCGTGGCGAAGCGCTCCGGAGGATCGCCCGCCGCCACCGGCCGGTCTCCGGATCACGATGCTCGACGTCGGTCAGGGCGATGCCGTCCTTCTCGAGGTGGCGGAGGGAGCCGTTCTCGTCGACCAGGGCCCGCCCGAGGCCCGAGCGGCGGACCAGCTCGACGGGCTCGGGATCGAGAGCCTCGCCGCGCTCGTGCTGACCCATCCGCAGCGGGACCACGTCGGCGGCGCCGCGGACGTCCTCGCCGGGACCGACGTGGAGGCCGTCCTCGATCCCGCCGTTCCCGCCGAGAGCGCCGACCAGGAGGCGGTTCTCGCCGAGGCCCACCGCCGGGACGTCCCCGTCGTCGTCGCCCGTGCGGGGCAGACGCTTCGCCTCGGCGGCCTGCGGCTCCGGGTGCTCTGGCCCGCCCGGGATCCGCCCCCGGGTGGCGACCCGAACGACCACGCGATCGTGCTGCTGGTGTCCTTCGGCAGCGTGGACGCGCTCCTCACGGCGGACGCGGAGACGAACGTCACGCTGCCGCTGCGTCCGCCGCCCGTCGAGATCCTCAAGGTGGCGCACCATGGCTCCGCCGATGAAGGGCTCGGCGCCCTGCTCGACCTCGTGCGGCCGCGGGTGGCGCTCGTCTCGGCCGGGCGCGACAACGATTACGGCCACCCGGCGCCCTCGACGATCGCGTCTCTCGACGAGGCTCCCGACCTGACGGTCTACCGCACGGACCGCGACGGCCGCATCACGGTCGAGACGGACGGGCGACGGATCTCGGTCGCGACCGCCCGCTGACTATGCTGCCCGCGGTGGCCGAGGCCGACCTCCGCTCCGTCTACCTGCTCACCGGCGGCGACCGTCCGAAGATCCGCCGCGCGCTCGAGAGGCTGCGGGCGCGCTTCGGCGCCGAGTCGGTCGAGACGCTCTCTGCGGAGACGGCGAGCGGGGAGGACGCCGTCGCCGCCTGCAACTCGCTCGGGCTCTTCTCCGGAGCCGGTGGCCGGCTCGTGGTCGTCGAGAACGTCGAGCGGTGGAAGAAGGAGGACGAGGACGCGCTCGGCCGCTACCTGGCGGATCCGGTGGCGGGTGCGGTCCTCGCTCTCGTCGCCGGCGGAGAGCTCAAGGGCTCCGCCCTTCCGGCACTCTGCGCCAAGGCGGGCGAGGTGCTCGCGTTCGACGTCCCGCGGCCGCGCGACCTTCCCTCCTGGGTGCGCGCGCAGTTCGAGCGCCTGGGCGTGCCGGCCGACGCGGAGGCGGCGCGCGCTCTCGTCGAGATCGTCGGCGAGGACGCGACGGCGCTTGCCGCGGAGATCGAGAAGCTCGTGACGTGGGCGGGGGGCGAGTCGATCGGCCGCCGGGAGGTGGAGCTCCTCGCCGTCCCCGCGCACGAGGCCTCGGCCTGGGCTGTGATGGACGCCTGGGGCGCGCGCGATCCTGCCGCCATGCTCGCCGCCTGCCAGGCCGAGCTCGAGCAAGGAGCCGACCCCTTCGCCGTGACGATGCGCCTCTCGTCGCAGGTGGCGCTCGTCCGCCAGGCGCAGCGGCTCGCCGACGAGGGCGTCGGCGTGCGGGACATCGCCAAGCGGCTTCGCAAGCACGAGTTCAGGGTGCGAAAGGCTCTCCGCCACGCAGAGAACTACTCGCGCGACGAGCTCGACGGCGCCGTCGTCCGCCTCGCCGAGCTCGATGCGGCGCTCAAGGGCGCCAGCAGGCTGGCGGGAGAGCTCGAGCTCGAGCGCGCCTTGATCGACCTCGTGCGAACGCCCGAGCCGGCCGGCCGGCGCTGAACGCTCCCGTCATGCTCTTCGGGGCACCCCAGCCCACCACCCGCTTCCGAGCCTAACGCCGAAGAGCGCACGCGTGGTGCGCGCGGTGTGTCGGTTGTGCCTCGAACCGTGCCCGCGGTGTCCGGCGCGTCAGGCGCCGGTGACGAGTCGCGCGGCCTGGGACTTCTTGCGGGCGGCGCGGTTCGGGTGGATCGCCCGCGTGGAGGCGGCCTTGTCGAGACAGCGGACGAGCTCGCGGTGCGCCTGCTCGACGGCCTCCGCGTCGCCGTCGGCGACGGCGCTCTCGAGCCGCCTGTAGAGGGTCCGCGCGGCCGACCGGTAGCGGAGGTTCTCGAGCCGCTGGCGGGCGGCGATGTCGACGCGGCGCTTCTGCTGCTTGATGTTCGGCATACGGAGAAACGGCCCCTGCGGGCCGGCGGCAATCGTAGCAGCAGCCTGGGCCTCCGGCCGCTCGCCTATTCTCGCCCGCGTGACGACCGGCGGGGAGGGCAGCCTCGAGGAGCCCAGGCGACGGCTCGCGCTGTCCACTGCCATCTTCGCGGTCGCGACCGGGATCTCCCGCGTCCTCGGGCTCGTCCGCGAGATCGTCGCGCGCCGCACGTTCGGGGTCGAGGGCGAGATCAACGCCTTCACGGTCGCGTTCCAGGTCCCGAACCTCGTCCGTGCGCTCGCCGCGGACATGGCGCTCGGGGCCGCGTTCGTCCCCGTCTTCAGCGAGCTGCTCGAAAAGGAGCAGCGCGAGCGGGCCTGGCGGCTCGCCTCGACGCTGGTCTGGCTCGTGCTCATCGTCCTCGGCGCTGCGACCGGACTCTTCTTCCTGCTCGCCCCCTGGGTGATGAGGATCTTCGGCCTCGGCGATCTCGAGGACCTCGCCGTCGGCCTCTCGCGCGTCCTCTTCCCGATCGTCGTCCTCCTCGGCGTGTCGGGGATCGTCGTCGGGATCCTGAACAGCTACGAGGAGTTCACCATCCCGGCGCTCATGCCGGTGCTCTGGAACCTGGCCATCATCGCCTCGCTCCTCTTCGTCGCCCCGCAGTTCGACGACGTCGAGGCGCAGCTCTACGTCTACGCCGGCGGCATCCTCGCAGGGACCGTCATCCAGGTCGTCACGCCCGTGTGGTGGCTGCGCGGACGCGACGGACGCATCCGCGCCGTGCTCGACGTGCGCGATCCGGCGGTCAAGCGCGTCTTGGCGCTCATGCTGCCGGTGACGCTGGGCGTCGGCCTCATCAACTTCAACCTGGTCATCAACACCTTCTTCGCCGCCCGGTTCGTCGACCCGAGGCTCGCGCCGAGCGCCATCGACGCCGCCTTCCGCATCTACATGCTTCCGCAGGGCATCTTCTCCGTCGCCGTCGCGACGGTCCTCTTTCCACGGCTCTCACGCCTGGCCGCGCGAGAGGACGTCGACGGATTCCGCGAAACGGTGTCGCTCGGCCTCCGCCAGATCGGCTTCCTGCTCCTGCCCGCGAGCGCCGTCAGCGCCGTCCTGGCGGAGCCGATCGTCCGCCTGCTCTACGAGCGCGGCGAATTCACCTCGGAGCAGACGCCGGTCGTCGCGGGGGCGCTCGCCGCGTTCGCGCTCGGCCTCACCTTCAACGGCACGATGTTGATGCTGAACCGCTCCTTCTTCAGCCTCCAGTCGGCCTGGGTCCCGACCGTCGTCGCGCTCGGGAACCTGGGGCTCAACGTCGTCCTCAATGCCGCGCTCTACAGAGTCGGCGTCTGGGGCATCCCGCTCGCCACGTCGCTCGTCAACATCGCGGGAACCGCCGCGCTCGTCCTCGTGCTACGGCGGCGCCTCGGCCGATTGGACGGGAGCGCGATCGCCTCCTCGTACCTCCGCATCGGGATCGCCTCGGCTCTGGCGGCCGGCGTCGCCTTCGGCGTCTGGCTCGGGCTGGACGAGGCCTTCGGGCGCACCCCCGGCGCCCAGCTCGTCTCCGTCGGAGCCGGTGTCCTCGCCGGTGCCGGCGCCTTCCTGGTCGCGGCCCGGCTGTTCCGGGTGCAGGAGCTCGAGGCGCTCGCGTCCCTGCGGCGCCGATCAGCTACAACGGACTGATGCCGCTCGACCGCATCCGCAACTTCTCGATCGTCGCCCATATCGACCACGGCAAGTCGACGCTCGCCGACCGCATCCTCGAGGTGACCGAGACGCTCTCCGGCCGGGAGATGCGCGAGCAGGTCCTCGACAGCATGGAGCTCGAGCGCGAGCGCGGGATCACGATCAAGGCGCAGGCGGTGCGCGTCCTCTGGCGTGGCCACCAGCTGAACCTGATCGACACGCCCGGGCACGTCGACTTCACGTACGAGGTCTCGCGCGCGCTCCAGGCCTGCGAGGGAGCGCTGCTCGTCGTCGACGCGGCGCAGGGGATCGAGGCCCAGACCGTCGCCAACGCCTACCTCGCGCTGGAGAACGACCTCGAGATCGTCCCGGTGGTGAACAAGATCGACCTGCCCCAGGCGGATCCGGACGCGACCGCCGCGGAGATCGCCGAGCTCGTCGGCGAGGACGCCGGCCGGGTCCTGCGCATCTCGGCGAAGACCGGAGCCGGGATCGAGGCGGTGCTCGACGCCGTCGTCGAGCGCATTCCGCCGCCCGAGGGCGATCCCGAGGCGGCGCCGCGCGCCCTCGTCTTCGACTCCTCCTACGACCAGTACCGCGGCGTCGTCGCGTTCGTCCGCATGGTCGACGGGCGCTTCACGACGCGGCAGCGGCTGCGCGCCATGGCGGCGGGGACGCGCTTCGAGGCGGAGGAGCTCGGCTTCTTCTCTCCGGAGCGGAGCCCGACGCGCACACTCGAGGCGGGCGAGGTCGGCTACGTCGTGACCGGGCTCAAGGACGTCAGCCGCCTGCGGGTCGGCGACACGCTCACGGGAGAGGCGCAGCCTGCGGCCGAGCCGCTGCCCGGCTACAAGGACGTCAAGCCGACGGTCTTCGCCGGCCTCTTCCCGACCGACTCCGACGACTACCCCGAGCTGCGCGACGCGCTCGAGAAGCTGAAGCTGAACGACGCCTCGCTCTTCTACGAGCCGGAG